>CAYYMA010000048.1:0-7258 GCA_964472805.1 uncultured Methanomassiliicoccales archaeon
CGTTATTGGTATACCTTAATGTGCAGACCACTTTTTAAATTGGGCAGATTTCTATACTTAAAATTGTGTTTACCCGTATCAGAAATAAAATATGAACAAGCTCAATATTTGTCCAGATTGTAAATATCTACATATCTGGCCTCTAAGAACTCGGCAAACTTGGCTGCATGGTCCTTTCTTTTCCCGTATTTTATTTCACTAGAATCTATGACCGTCCATTCTATGTTAGGATCTTTCACTGTTGCACATATTCGTTTTAACTCTCCCATCGCATCCGCACATGGATATGCAGGCATTGTGGCCGATCCATCAGTTATGACGATTATGTAGCATTTCTCGCCGGGATGCTTCCTAAGATAGTTGGTAGCATAGTCTTTTGAAAGTATCACTGCCTTCCCTAACGGCGTTGACCCGCCAGTAGGGGCAAGATCTAGGGCATCGCAAATAGATTCTACGGAACGCGTGAACGGAACCGTAATTTCAGCATCCCGTTCCCTGAATGTTATGAGTGCCGCTCTATCCCTCTTAACGTAGCCTTCAATCAACATCGATTTTATCGCATTCTGAACTATGTCCATCATCCCTCCGTCCACCAATGAGCCGCTGACATCCACGGCGAATATAAACGAACAAGAATTACGACGAGTCCGTATTTTCTCGCGGATATCCTGCCGCTCTATCTTGATGCTAAGTCCGTTCGATACCCTACTATTTTGGTACGGTGCCGCCGCACGTATGGTTGCATCGAATGCCGGGTCAGTAGTCTTTCCTTTGGGTATCCTAAATCCCCTGTATCGACCTGAATTTTGTCGGGACAATGGATCTCGCTTGTTTTTTATTCCTGCGATTTCATGTAGCCGGAACATTTCTATCTTGTCAATCTCGTCCAATGCCCTCTTTGCTTTTTCATAGACGTAGTTGTAGCGGATCCCCTCTGCGGACATAATTCGAGGTTCTTTGACGCCCGTTCCTGGAATATCTGACTCATCATCCTCATTATTAGGGATTGAAATAGTTTCTTCGAGGCCCTTTTCAGAAACCTCGTCCGAAGCAGCATCATCATGTTTATTTTCTAAGATTATATCAATAATCGTTTCTTCAGATTCTTCATAGTATCGTTCTCTCCTATGAGAAAGACAAAGTACCAATGCATCAGCTATGTCATCTTCTGAAACCGAAGATCTTTTATTCAAAGCGGCCAATGTTTTAGCTACTTTTGCTGCAGAGATATCTCCGCGGTGTCCGCGAACATTCAATTCTTTGCATACTGTGACTATGGTTTCAATATCTTTGTCATCAAGAATCACTGAATCAAGTAATGATCTGGCACATTCTATATTCTCTACTAACTCTTCATCTTGTCGTAAGTATTTTTTTCGATAACTCTCAGGATCTTTTTTATACTCCATGTTAGAATTTATGATATCGACCCTGTTCCGAACTTCATTTTCCGGAAAAATGGTGATACATATATCGAACCTATCTGAAATGCTGTCGGGGATTTCCCTCTCCGACGGGTCCATAGTGGCAACAATAGAAGTTTTAAGAGAATATTCAGACGAAACGCCTTCACGTTCAATGATTACTCTTTCAGATCCTATGCATTCTAACAAAGAATCCAAGGTCTTATTTTCCATAAGGTTTACGTTATCGACGTAAATGACATTTCCGTCCGCAGAGTTTAACAACCCGCCTGAAACAGCTTTTCGTCCTTCATTTATTGCCGTTTCAAAATCCAGTCCACCGAAAAGATGATCATCGGAGATGTTAGAAGGTATGTTGATAAGTTCCTTGTGGGAAAACAGTTTAGAAAATGAGCGTACCAATACACTTTTTGCAGTTCCTGGTGGCCCTTTGATCAGAACTCCTTTTATCGTATCATCTATCGCCATGCACATTAGTGCCTTTTTTGCGAGGTCCATGCCACGTACGGCAGAGAACGGCAGACTCAGTATGTCCGAAGACATTCTTTCAATTCCTCTCTGTCCAGCCCGGTTTTTTCAAAGGGTTTTTTCTTAATACGATGGGAAAGGACCATCGGTGCAATGATCCTGAAATCGTCACGTTCCACTGCATCCCTACCTTCGAACGCTGCATTGGCCCTTGCTGCCCTGACCATCGTTATATCAGCCCTATGACCTTCCATTTTGAATTGTATCGCAACGTTCGCAGCCACCTCTATCATATTCTGACCAACTTCTACATCCAAAAGTCTATCTCTGGCTCTTACTATTTTATCACGCAGTATATCGGTCTCTTCACGATATTTTGCTATGAACTTTTCAGGGTCTGAGTCATAATCCAGCCTGCGCTTGACCACTTCAGCTCTGGAAGTAACGTAAATGTCGCCTACCACATCAACACACAGCCCAAACCTGTCCAATAATTGTGGCCTTAGTTCGCCTTCTTCGGGATTCATCGAACCGATAAGAATAAATTTTGAGGGATGCGAGAACGATACCCCTTCTCTCTCCACGTAGTTGACACCCATTGCAGCAGAATCCAACAGAAGATCGACGATGTGATCCTCCAACAAGTTTACCTCGTCCACATAAAGTATATTTCGATTGGCTTGTGCCAGTACACCAGGTTCGAACCTTTTCTTTCCAGTTTGCAACACATGTTCAAGGTCCAAGGTTCCAGCGATACGGTCCTCTGTGGCACTTAATGGAAGTTCTACGACTTTGATCGGGCCTACATTTGCCTTTAATTCCTCTCCTGTGTCAAGCCTGCTTCTACAATCAGAACACAATTGCTCCTTGTGAGAGGGGTCACATCGGAATCTACAACCTTGGATATATTCAACATCAGGCAGAATATGCGTCAGAGATCTAACGGCTGTGGATTTGGCCGTACCTTTTTCACCTCTTATGAGGACACCGCCCACGCCAGGATCGATTATGTTGAGAATCAAAGCCCTTTTCATCTCGTCCTGGTCGACAATAGCGGTAAATGGGAACGAACGTCTTTTGAGATTCATTGTATTGATAGTTAGCAACTTCAAATTATTAATTCGATTGCTATATTGTAACAAGAATGACATTTATACTAACATCAAATTGAAATGCACCCAAGTATCTCAACTATTATGACGTGTTCTATGGGCCATCTGTAATGTGCCCCCCTAAGTTGTTTAACACCTCTATAGACTATGCTTAAAACAGATTGAAGCACACAGAACCACGGAGATCGATGACGATATTGATATCGCCGTAATATCCTGCAGAAACCGTACCTTCGGTATCGAGCCAAATCTCACCTGATTCAGTATCTTCATACATGCACATTGCTACGACATCAATCTTATTTTTACCTTCTATGTAAAGCGAGGTGTTTCAGATGATTCGCCTTTCTATACTAACAAATTATATTATAGGGGACGGGTTACAGATTCAGAGAGGGTTAACGTGATTGACAGGAACACAGTATTGAATAACCTGGAAAAATACGATCTTAGCCAAGCCAAGATCGGAGTTGTTGCTTCACACTCCGCCCTAGACACATGCGATGGCGCGGTCTCGGAAGGTTTTAAGACCGTTGCAGTGTGCCAGAATGGCAGAGAAAAGACATTTAGCAATTATTTCAGGACACAAAGGGATCAAAACAACAATGTGACAAAGGGCGTCGTCGATGATACGATAGTCCTTGACAAATTTGAACATATTTTAAATCCTAAAATTCAGAACGATATCATGAGCCAGAATGCATTGTTCATTCCTAATCGCTCGCTGGTTGCATACTGCGGTATCGATGCTATAGAAGATGATTTTGTAGTGCCGATGGTAGGAAGCAGGAACCTTTTAAGATCCGAAGAGAGGGGCGATGAAAGAGATTACTACTGGATCCTTGAGAAAGCTGATCTGCCGTACCCCAAAAAAGTCGAAAAACCTGAAGACATTGACGGCCTCACTATCGTTAAAGTTCATCATAAAGAGAAAAAGCTCGAAAGAGGATTCTTTACCGTAAAGGATTACGACCAGTTCGTTGCTAAATCCAACGAATTGATCAACCAAGGCGTAATCGAAAAGAACTTCCTGGAACAGGCCAGAATGGAAGAATATATCATTGGCCCTGTTTTTAATTTAGATTTCTTTTATTCACCTTTAGAAGAAAAAGGAGAGAAGATAGAATTCCTAGGTGTAGATTGGCGTTTCGAAAGCTCTCTTGATGGGTATGTAAGACTTCCCGGAAAACAGCAGGTAGAACTCGAGGAAATGGGCATTATACCTGAATATACGGTATGTGGTCACAACTCCGCGACCCTGAGGGAATCTTTGCTGGATAAAGCGTTCGATCTTGCAGAGAAGTACGTAAAAGCAACTCAAAAATTCTACGATCCCGGTGTTATCGGGCCGTTCTGCCTACAGACATGTGTAGACAAGGACCTCAATTTCAAAATATATGATGTAGCTCCCCGTATAGGCGGAGGAACTAACGTTCACATGTCAGTTGGTCATCCTTACGGGAACACGCTCTGGAGAAAAGAAATGAGCACCGGAAGGAGACTATCTATGGAAATTAGACGTGCCATAGAGCAAGAACGCATAGAAGAAATTATTACCTGAGGCCTTTAAATGATCAACAAAAAATCTATTCTGGCTATCGTACTGATAGCAATGATTGCAATACCCGTAATTTCGATTTACGGTGCCGACGATATCGATGCGGCAGACGACCATCTTTTCATGGACACCAGCACATTGACATTTGGAGGCTTTGACTCCAGAACCGCAGGTAACGTAAACATAACGATAAAAAATAATACGGCTGCCGATGCAACGGTGAACGTTTACGTAACGTATCAAAACAGTGAAAGAAAAATCAGTTCAGTGAATGATATCGTAATCTCTACAGGTGAAGAAAGGGCAGTGAATCTTAATTTCATGATAGATTCCCAGGGCACCAAGAATCTGACCGTATGGGCTGAATCTTCAGATGCGAAGTTCTTCAATGGTGGAGACGTTGAAAAAATAGGTCATAACTTTACAATTAGCGTAGAACAGTCCATCTGGTCTAACTGGGGGACTTACCTTGCAATAATCATAATAGTTCTAATTGTAGTTATCGCAGTTTTCCTCAAGTATCGTAACGCACCAAAGGCTGAACAAACCACTACGTTCACAGAACTTGAAGATCTTAAAAAATCCAAGCGCGGTCAAAGTGCATCTTCAAAAGCTCCGACAGTCGAAAGGAAGCGTTACGATAACAGCAAACGTAAGAAATGATCGTAAGGTTCGCGGACCTAGGAACGGTCCCGCCTGAATATGGAGCGGCCGCTGACGCGGTGGTGTTCGATGAAGTTTCAGAACGCCGGTCGCCATCGACCCTTCATATTTACTCGCGAGATAGGACGACCATCTCACTTGGACGATTTCGGGATCTTGATACAGATGTGAGAAAGGATGTTTTAGAGCATCTGGGTCTTTCCGTTATAAGAAGGATAAGCGGTGGAAGCACGATCCTTACGGGGACGTCACAGATTATATATTCACTAACATCTGAAGATATTTTTTTGAATAAAAAGGATTCTTACGTTAAGATATGTGGCTGTATAGTATCGGCGTTGAACTCCCTTGGATTAAATGCGGAGTACAAAGAACCTAATGACGTCCTCGTAAGAGGAATGAAGATCTCTGGTGGGGCTCAATATCGCGCCAGAGGATTCTTGATACAACATGGAACCGTCATAGTAGAACCCGAACCTCTTATCGATGAGATCCTAGTATCAACAAAAGATAGAAAATATTTAAGAACGACATCTATATCTGAATGTCTGGGTCATTCTATTTTAAGAGAGAATATCGTTAATGCTCTAAGAACAGCTTTTGAGAATAACCTGAACCTTGAATTCACTAATAGTATGTTGACGGATAGAGAATTAAAGCTCATATCTCAAAGATCTGAAAGTTTCAAAGTCTAAGCTTTGGATCTTTAAGATCCATTAACGCAACTTCACGAGGATCCGTAAAGAATCCTATCTTCTTGTGAAGAAGTAACGACGGAATGTTATCAGGTTGGACCATGCTGTGTGCCACCTCGGCTCCTTGAGCCATTCCTTCTTTGATACATTCTCTTAGTATCCGATACGCGATAAGGTTACGCCTAAAGTATTGATGTACTCCCATGTTCTCTATCCAAAGGAGATTTTCTGCATCTGCAATGTTATGGAGCATCTGTGCGAAAATAAATCCGACGATCTCATCATCTTCTATAGCGACAAAACTGAGTCCGCTGTTCAGATACGATTTAAAGTGTTTCTTACTACTGGCACCAAGGTTTTCTTTCCATTCTTCAGGAAGATCCTTCCATTTATTCTCGATCGTCTGTGAAAAATATTCCTTGATGCACGAGATCTCCAATTCACGGACCCCTTCAAGATCCTTAAGCTTGAGTTTACGTATTTCCATTACATCTCCTCCGGTGCACCTATTCCCATACATTCCAGGACGTTCTTAAGAACGATCTTTGAACATTCGACCAAAGTGAGTCTCGCGTTGATCTTCTCTCCAGACGAAAGTACAGGAACGGCCGCATAGAACTGATTGAAAGCAGACGCGACCTCGTGACCGTAAGCAGGCAGTACGTGGACGCGCTTATTGTTACCAGCCTCTTCAAGGATCGAACTGAACCTTGAAAGTGCTTTGACCAGATTGATTTCGTATTCATCAGTTAACTTAGATGGATCAAAGTCGTGATCAAATTCGCCTGCCTTGCGAAGCATGCTGCATGCTCTTGCATGAACATATTGTAAATATGGTCCACTGTTCCCATCAAAATTCAAAGCATCCTTCCAGGAGAAAACAAACTGCTTTTCTGGTTGGACCCTTACTACGTTGAATCTTATTGCTCCAACACCGATGACACGAGCTATCTCACGCATCTTTTCTTCGGACATGTCGTCACGTCTTTTCTTGATTTCCTGATACGCAAGCTCCACTGCTTCATCAATAAGATCGTCCAAGTAGACGACAACACCTTTGCGGGTGGACATCTTACCTTCAGGAAGAGAAACAAACGAGTAGAACATCGGCTCCGGTTCCATACAGCAGCCAAAAATGTTCAACGCGAAAGTAAGATGTTGTGATCCGAGCTTTTGATCTTCGCCGAGAACGTCTATGACACGATCAGATCTTGAAAATTTATCAAGATGATATGCAATATCACGTGTGGTGTACAACGTAGTGCCATCAGACCTTGTGAATGTGAACTTTGTATTCTTTCCTTTCACGCCGAATGAAGCAAGGTCTATATACCAAGC
>CAYYMA010000049.1:0-7201 GCA_964472805.1 uncultured Methanomassiliicoccales archaeon
ATCTAAGATTGTACTCTCGGGATTCCATCCTAACGACGATACGGCAAAAAAACAATAATTCTCAAAACCATCGATAATATCTACGAATTTTTTTGGGGTTGAACGTTTTAGATATTCATAGATCTCGGCATCGATCTGCATAAAATTCTCTTTATCACAGACTCCACGTTCTCGTGGTATGTTCAAAGAAGAACCAGGACCGAACAAGACTTTTTCTTCTTCATCGTTCTCTGGAGTTTTCATAAGTACATCACTTTTCGTTAAAGTCATAGCTAATGGTATAGGTATTTTGCTGTTCGGGGATAAGCTCATAGCAGAACGGATCGTTTCGCTTATTTCAGATACGACATCAACAATATCTTCCGAAGGTGGGGGCTTGTTGTTTGTACGCAATCTTTCGTTCACGTACGGTATTTGAAGCGGATCCATCAGACAAATTATACCTGAAGCGTTTGATATAAAGGACTCTAATCGTATGCCTTTATCTGTAGCATCAAAAAATACTAGAGTTACGCCAGGAAGGTCTTTATTGGGAAATCTTACGTAATATATCATTGGTTCTTTGAGACTATGTTCATCGTTGGAGGGAAGCTTACGTCCACCTTCATATAGACTCTTAAAATAATATTTACGGTATTTCATTTCTGTACGGTCTGATGCAGGAACGACTATCCCATTGAATTCTTGAGCAAAGGAATTTTTAAGCTGATTGATTAGAACCGATGTATAGTGGCTCATACCTGAGCCCTTTGGACCGAGTATAACGAATATTTTATTCTTTTCGTCTTCTGCTTCAGCCGGAATAGGATTATGGCATACTGGACATAGTCTCTTATGTACTGGTCTACAACAGATATCGCAGATTCCTGATGAATTTCGAACAATGTGATATTTCGTTTTTAAAACGTCTTTCCCGTCTAGATCCTTTCCTAAGAAAACACTTTTCTCAACGTCTATCTCTTCATCATCATTTGTTGAACGGTATGCTCGGCCCCTGTCCACCGTGCCTTCATCGATCGCACGGATGAACATTCTGGTGCAAGATTGATTTACACACTGATAATGTATGTCGTTCAGATTTAACGAACTGAAACAAAATGGACAGATGTATTTGTTATTCATCTCAATCCCTCTTGTATAAGGGATGTATAAATTTAAATTCAGCATAATTTTCGCTGTTTTCAAAGAATATTCTCATATTACTGACATCTGACGATTTCGCGTTGATATTAAACTTACATTGTCCGTTCTTCACAAGCATTGGAACTTCTGATTTCCATAGAATCTCGCCATCTTTTGGTCCCAAAGGAATGCCTTCTTGTGTACAAACTACAATTATTGGTGGAATAAATTCAACGTCATTATCGGTTTTCATAATGATTTTAACAGAATCATTTTTAATAATTTCAACAGCATATTTTATCGTCTTATACGCTCCTGCGACCACGTCAAAGGCCATAGCTCGTGATACGGTCTTCTTTCCTTCGACGTCATATACCACGTACATAGTGATCGTTCTGCGAGTGTAATTGCCCATAGGTATCTTGATCATCTTGTCTTTGCGATAAGCCTCGGTGGATACAGTTATCTTCTCCCCGTTCAGGTCATTGGGGCCTTCAGCAGGTTTACCTGAATCTGTGACAATAATGATAGCTGATTCAGCTTCTTCTGGCCAAGATACATAGACCACGCATTCGCTACCAACAATATTCCAGGTAATATCTCTGAACGGCCTCAGTTCAGCGACCCTTACTTCTTGGCCTCTTATGGCATACTTTCCGACTGTTATGATGGGATAGATATACTGTACGGTTCCATCCGGTAGTGTAAAACGTACCTTACCATCTATGTCTTCAACGAGTTCCAGGGGAGTCATCCAGGACTCTATATCTTCCTGTTTGATCATCAGTCCTTGCATTTTAATGCTCTTAGGTGATGAATATAGAACAGCACCGTCGCCAGTCCATTCGGCCGTAAAGGTACCGTCAGATCTATTCCACGATATATTCAGATCTTTGACGGGTTCTGGTAGTTCATTCGTTTCACTCGAATATATAGAACCTGATGATCGTTCAATGTGTCCATTTAAAGATTCATATTCAGCAATCAACAGATAATGGTAAACCGAACCTCCCACCAATCCTCGGTCCTCTATCATTTGCGGTCCAGCCGTCAATTCAATTTCTTCATCACTTTCTTCACGTTTTCTCCAAATCCTTATTCTACTGCAATTCTTTGGCTTTTCATAGGATATACGTAACCCATCTTCAAGAGGTTCGATATTTACGTTATTGATCTCGGAGTACACAGAGACTGGACCGCAGGAAGTACCATCTTTAGAAAGGACTCCCCACCTCTTTGATCTAACAGTATAGTAGTAAGGTATACCAGGTTCAGCGGCATCGTCCAGATAATAACCTGTGCTGATCTCGGCTATAGGTAAGGATGTAGGACCGGATTCCGGTAGCGTGTACGAGTCTCTATAGATACAGAATTTTATCTTGTCCCTGTTCTGAGGCATAGAATATTTTATCAATATTTTTCCACCCCCTGTTTTGAAGGATACGTCGACGGGAGAATCAGGAGGATATTCACTAAGTACCGCAGACGCACGTGGATGATCAGGACACATATCTGCAGCTGCAATATAAAGGTCTAAATTTCCGTTGTTCAAATTTTCTGCTCTTCTTATTAGTATATCGGCTTCCTTAAGACGCTTGATCGAATCGCTATAAATATTTTCTATATTCTGGTCGTTCTCTAAGAATTTTTTATAATGTGTCAACAATTTTTCTGTAACGTCGACAACTTCGTTGAATCTCCTAAGTTCATAAGCTTGTTTGATCCTTCTTTTATTCAAGAATAATCTTTCTTTGGCAGTGTTTATATCATGATTAAGATCATCAATAGATCCGTATGTTGAATACTCTTTTTTGAGTTCTTCTAATTCCTTTAGTGCTTTGTTCACCAATCCTTCGGCCAATAGATTTTGAATCTTGTTTTCGGATTCTAACGCTTTTTTATGTCCATTCATTAGATCAAAGCCGCATTTGATACAGGAATGATTGGTCGATGATTGTTTAGTTGTGCACTCGGGACACAAGATCCTTATTGAATTGCCGCATATAGAGCAACGCATACCATCTTTTTCGGATTCAACGAAGGCGTTGCAACTAGGACATCTGACCATGCGACTTTCTGAATCTGAGAAATTAATTATAAATTTTTTACTTATACAGAAGTCCTCTAATATGCGTATTGCAAGGTCAAAATCAATCGTTGAATCGGTAAGATATGTAGAAATGATGCTGTCTATGTAGGGGCGACCTTGAGGTTGTATGTATTCCTCTTCAATGATATCCATAATAGGAACAAGTGCCCTCTGGCACATTCCGTATTTTACAAGTTCGTGAAGCAGGCCATCGGAAAGTGTAAGTTTCACTGCTCGCATAGTTTGAATGTAAGTATCTTGTTTAGGGAAAATTTCAGGACGTACACTGTTTATCCTTTTTTCGCACTTTTCAAATGTCCTTCTGATGTTATCCATAAAGCTATTATCGTTTAGTTCTGGTAGGTCTATTTCGAGCAGATCGTTCCGGATAAGGTCATTAAGCATCTCAATGGGTGTGAAAGCATTGACTGTATTCAGTGCATTATAAGCGTTGATGACAAATTCTGTTGCAGAATATTCGGTATCGTGTTCGCATACACCCGATAGAGAGACCAAATCTTCTGCTGAGATTCCTTCCCACCTAAGTTTTTTAATTAGTGACTCTGCGGTCCCCAAGACTCTTACGGGTGTGCCGTCATGAAGTACAACAGAATTTTTTTTCAGCATGGAAGCTTTTGATCTAAGAAGTGCTCGAGCATCCTCAAATTCCTCACTTCTAAGGACGTCGTCATTCATTACTCGTCTGATCTCTGCTGACATATCCAGATTATTTTGGAATTTGAACCTTCGACCAACGTCGTTCTGTCTGTCTTGCCCTCCTTCTCTCCATGTTTTTTCTTTTGAATCAATAATGATAGATATTGACGCTGCGGTGTACGAATTTTCTTTGAAAGGGTCGAGACCTAGCATTTTACAGAAGTTCTCTTTTTTCTTCATAATAAATCACCTGGATTTACGGTGATTTTGCCAGAGTTCACCGTAGTAGCGATAGTTCCAAAAGTATCGCCAAGATGGTCAAGTGTCGTGAACAAAGCATTTTCTTCCACTGTAGCAATCTGTCTTAAAAAAGATCTGTCTGCTTCGCCGAACCCTACGGCGATGATCGATATCTTTTCGGCCCGACATTCCATGACTTGGAGGACGGCACGGTTTCTGTCGCCCCATATTCCGTCTGTAAGTACGATAATTATATTGACGCCTGTTTTATTTTTCAATAGCTCTTTCGCTTCTTTGAACGGGGTTGCATCTGTCCCTCTTCCTGCCATGTTAACTTTAATTTTTTTAATCGAACTAGTTATGGCATACCGATCCATCGTAAAGTCTCGTACCACCTTTGTTTTATCGCCGAATGCCACCAGTGCAAACCTGGTAAATCCATCGGAAACCTCGTTTATAAAATTAGAAACTGCGACCTTTGCCTTTTTAAGAGGACTTCCGCGCATACTGCGCGACAAATCTAATGCGATAACAATGTTCTTCATTACAGGAACATTAGTTGGTCGTTGATCAGGGCGTTCACCCATCCATTGTATATTGTCTGGAAGGGATTCCGTATCGATCACAAGTTCTATACCATTTTGGAACGCTGATATGCCAACCACTCCGTTCTCATCGTAGTTGTATTCGATATCGACAATAGTGCCGTCTCCAAAATTATTGATCCTGGAGATATTCATTCTTGCTAGGGCTATACAATCCAGCGGTTTGGGGGATTCTCCTTGCAATATGAACAGTTCAATATTATCGGTCATATTCCCTGGTTCTATTTTGAAGGATTTTCTTACTGATGAAGGGATACTCGAATTTCGTTTGATCATTATCTCGTTAATGTATCGTTTCCCATCCTCCCTTACTGATAATGCACCTAGACTATGGGATGTCACATCTGTGACTTCAACGAACCTTTGTTTTTCGGTCTTGAAGATGTATGAGGAAAGTGCCGCACCCTTAACGATGGCTAGATCGGTGTCGTTATGTTCAACTATATTACTTTTTGAAATATCTGCAAGGCGATTAGATATGTTTCGAATACGAGTGGAGCCTCCGACCAAGAGTATCTGGTCGATATCCTTCCATTGTAACCCTGTTTCAGCAAGAACTCTTTCGCAGACCTCTACGGTCGAAGAAAAAAGAGGTTCGGTCATAATTTTAAACTGCTCTTCGATTAGAGTATAATTTGCGACATCGTTCCCGTGTTCTAAATGAATGGTAACGTTTCGACCTTCGGATAGTTCTTTCTTAAGTTCTTCGGCTGAAACTATAAGTTTGTTCTTGGTAACTTCGTCATCTCGCAGGTCGACTCCAAATTCTTCAAGAAACATATTGCAGAAATATGTGATAATGGCGTTATCCCAGTCCTTTCCACCGAGCAAATGGTTGCCATCTGTTCCAATAACAGTAATGTTTCCGTTTGCAATGTTTACTATTGTAACATCGAATGTACCTCCTCCAAGGTCATAGACCATAATCGTCTTGTTATCAGAGTTAGTAAATCCATATGATATGGCACCAGCTGTCGGCTCGTTTATTATTTTTAATACTTTGATGCCGCATTTTTCACCAGCTCGTATGGTTGCAGTTCTTTGAATATCATTAAAATAAGCTGGAACAGTGACAACTGCTGAGTCTATTTTTTCCCCTGTGGACAATTCTGCGTCGTCGATTAAATGCCTTAACAATATAGTCGAAAGATCTTCAGCCGAATAATTTTTTTCATAAGCTGTAAACGAGTAATTTGAATCACCTATAGCACGTTTAAAAGATGCTACAGCGGTCCCTATACCTTGCGATTGCATCTCTTTTGCCTGATTACCAATTAGCACTGTCCCGTCTGGACCGAACCAAATGACGGACGGAGTCAAAAGATCACCATTCATATTAGGTATTACTATCGCCTCTGAAAGGTCTTTATCGAAACGTGCTACCGCTGAGTAGGTTGTCCCCAGATCAATACCTACTTTCATCTATGCATCCCATTTAGACAACTGTCATATACGATATTTAATGACTGGGTATTCATTACGTTTTTCGTAATGATGCAGTGATATAATGTTCTTGTAGAGTCAGTATTCTATTCTATTACGAATTTCGTAATAATAAAATTAGACAATTTTTGATGCTTATTCATTGTCAAGAATATTTGTAATTAGCTTTATGACATTCTTTTATTAGCGGATTCGTTACAAGTTAAAATCTTTAACACAATTTAACAAATATCCATTTGTTTGAATGATAGTTTGATCTTTTTAGAGTTAACATGCAGTTAATTTATGAATAAAGAACATATCTTGTTATTATGAAAGTCGAGCAGGCAGAAGAGATGTGCCGAAAGGCAATAATGTATATGGTTGGGTCAGGCGAATGCGAGAAAAATCCTGAAGAAGCTGCCCGTTTATTCTCGATCGTTGCGGACGAGGGATATCCACAGGGTTTATTCGGATTTGCAGAAGTTCTAATGGTAGGGTTTGGCGTTCCAAAGGACGGAGAGCGTGCTATAAGCCTTTATGAAAAAGCTGCATCGATGGGTCATGTGGAATCTAGTTTCAGACTTGGAATGATATACACAGGTGATTACGGATTTCCCGAGAATCAGGAAAAATCTTTTAAATATTTCTTGGAGGCGGCCAAGGCAGGAATGCCTTCTGCCTTTGCATTTATAGCTGAATATTATTTTCATGGTTATGGAACAGAAAAGAATGTTGATGAAGCGTTCAAATGGTTCCTTAAATCTGCGGAGGCAAAAGACCCAGTATCAACGTTCATGGCCGGTTACATGTATGAAACAGGCACAGGTACGGATATAAACGAAGAGAAATCGTATGAAATGTTTAAACTTTCAGCTGAAGCAGGAATTCCTGAAGCTGTGATGAAGGTTGCAGATCTGACATATTCGGGTAAGATCCCTGGAGGAGCAGAAGAAGCGTTCAAATGGTATTCTAAGGCTGTAGAGGCAGGAATTACATCAGCTAAAGTTAGTGTGGGAACGCTCTACTATGAAGGGAACGGCGTACCTCAAGATATGGAAAAAGC
>CAYYMA010000050.1:0-6925 GCA_964472805.1 uncultured Methanomassiliicoccales archaeon
ATCTTAGATCGAAGCATCTCTTCATTTAGAGTAGAGGACCCGCTCATCTGGTTACTTGGTAATCAAGATTCGGGGGAAAAGAATTGAAATCAAATTATAGAAAAATCAAATTAAATAAATATACACGGATGAAGGAATAAATATGAAAAATAATTTTTACGTAGGTATCGACCTCGGTACCACTTACTCGTGTCTTGCGTTTGTTGATGAAAAAGGCAACCCAGTGATTGAAAAGAATTTCGAACAGGAAGATACAACACCTTCAGTAATACTTTTTGACGAGAACGGAAATATAATCGTGGGTTCGCCTGCCAAAGACATGGCCATCATGTATCCTGCGAACAGAACATTCATGTCTGTAAAAAGACAGATGGGAACAGATTACAAAGTGAACATAGACGGAGAAGTATACACTCCGATGACACTTTCTGCGGCTATTTTAAAAAAGATGCTTTACGACTTTAACACTGCACACGACTGCGAAATAAAAAAAGCTGTAATAACGTGTCCTGCATACTTTGGTCAAAAGGAAAGGGATTCGACCAAGTATGCTGGAAAAATTGCTGGCTTAGATGAAGTGATCATTATAAATGAGCCGACTGCTGCTGCGATCTCGTTCGGCTACGGTTCGGACGGTTCAAAGAAAAGAATCATGGTTTACGACCTAGGAGGTGGCACTTTTGATGTAACCATACTAGAGATAGATGGCAATACTTTTTATGCAGTAGCTACCGACGGAGAAGGCCTTCTCGGAGGCAAAGATTGGGATATTGCTTTAGCCTCATTGATAAAGAACAAAGTATCGCTTCTCTCCGATATATCGATAGAAGAGATCGAGGATGATGAAAATACTTCTGCTACATTGAAAATTGACACAGAATCGATAAAAAAGAGACTTACTACGGCCGATTCTACAAGAGGCTCTATGACCGTTAACAAAGAACAAACGATATACACTATTACAAAAAAAGAATTTGAGAATGCCACCGCTCCGCTTCTTAACCGTACTCTTGAGATCATAGAGAACGTTCTTGATTCTAAAGATTTCATTATGGACGATATTGATGAGATCGTCTTGGTTGGAGGCTCTTGTAGGATGCCACAAATCAGAAACGGCATCGTTAAAAAATACTCAAATGTTAAGGTCAAACTATTCGATCCAGATCAATCTATCGCAAAGGGGGCAGCCATATTTGCAAGATCTAAATCACTAAAAGAGATTGAATCATCCGAACTTTCAGTGGATGTTAAAAATGTGCTTAGTAAAACGTTCGGTGTCAGAGTCAACTACAACGGAAAAGAAATGATTTCCAATCTAATATACAGAAACGAAACATTACCTATGGATAACGTCAAAATCTACTATCCTATGGAGGACAGGCAAACCTCTGTGTTAATAGAGATCTTCGAAGATTCTACACAACGTTCAGACAACACGCCTAGGACCGATCTAATCGATGGAACCTACGTAGGTGCTTTCGACATGGACCTCCCGCCTGGTATCGACATGAACACACCCATAACGGTGACGTTCAAAGCTCTGGAAGATGGGACTATTGCTGCCGAGGTAGAATGTATGAACGAAGTAAAAGAATATGATTTAAAAAATTTGTTAAATATCTCTGAAACGGATTTGAAAGAATCCCAGGGCCTAATTGAAAAAATGAGTAATTGATTATATACATCTAGAAATAAATCCAGATGCCCAATCACTGGTTGATAATGCATGTTGGTGCATATAAGTTCCAAGTGAAGATTTGTACACCAAACCGTCCTTTGCTCCAGTAATTCCGGCTCCCCGATCTAGTTCGTATCCAAAGGACACTTCATCTTTCACGTACACTTCAGAATAGTGATATTCGTGTGCACGTATCTTAGAATTAAAAAGTGGATTAATATCTGTTGAACTAGCAGATACGTATGTGGGTCCATGACGAACTTCGGTCATTTCGGCTTCAGCATCAAATATTCCTGACATCTTATGCGTCGCACCATGAAAATCTTTCAAATTGTTACACATAGCCAGTAATCCTCCGCATTCTCCTAGAATCGGCTTACCTTCTTCAGAAGCGTTCTTTAGCCCTTCCATAAAATCCTTATTAGAAGAAAGTTTTTCTGCATGTAATTCGGGATATCCTCCTCCAAGATAGTATATGTCAGCATCTGGAAGAGATTCTCCATCAGTTGGAGCGAACTCTTGAACTTTAATTCCTGATGCTTCTAAACATTCTAAGTTTTCTTTATAATAAAAACAGAAAGAATCGTCCATCGCTACGGCCGCACGTAATCCCGTATTCCGTTTAACATAAGGAATTTCCTCAGGAAGATCAACATGAGATGATTCAGCTATATTCATTAGAACATCTAAATCAACGTTTTCAGTCATTTTTTCTAACGGTGATAGATCGGGCTTATTTTTTGAATTGGGAGTAACAAGACCCAGATGTCTTTCTTTTGTGGGGCTTTTTGAAAGTCTGCCTATCTTTCCTATGACTTCCTGTTTACAATATCTACTCATTACATCGTCTATCTTATCTTCGTGTTGCTTTCCAGAAATATTATTGAGTATCAGCCCCTTTATGTTAACTTCAGGGTCAAAATCCGAAAAACCGTTAACAATCGCGGCTGCACTTCTATTAAGAGACCTAACGTCCACAGTTAAAATTACTGGAAATCCCAATATTTTTGCAATTCTCGCAGTAGATCCAATATCAGAATCTGCAGAAAATCCTTCATAAAGGCCACGAACACCTTCGATGATGCATAAATCTGCATCCTTTGAAGCATAACCTACGATGTTCCGAATTGTATCTTCGTCCATCATATACGAATCGAGATTCCTAGATCTTCGTCCGGACGCAAGAGTATGATACATTGGATCGATGAAATCTGGGCCAGCCTTGAATGCTTGAACCTTATACTTTTTAGAAAGTCTTGCCAATAAGCCAGTTGTTATTGACGTTTTACCAACACCACTTCTAGTGCCAGCTATAACGATACCTTTCAATTTCCCCTCACCAATTCCCGAAGGGTATCTGCTGTTTCCAAAGAAATTATCACATCAGTACCCATAACCATAGAATGAGAGGAAATCTCCCCAACAGCATTTGGAAAACCCGAGTTAATATAATTTGTCAACTGCCTGGGTTGATCAGTAATAAGTATGTCGTCCTTTTTTAGATCTGGGTATGCGTGACATATTCCTAAAATTATAGTTAAATCAGGATTAAATTTGTCAACCTCAGATTTCATGTTTTCGCCAATAATGGCGTATTCGTCTAGACCGCCGATAATAGCGTCTATTTTAATGTTATTTTCTTCTAACTGGGTCTTTATATTTTTAGCATATTTTCTTATTCTTGGAAGCCCTTTCTCAGCATCAAGATTGGCAACAAAAAAGGTACTGCCTCCGAGAATCTTTTGAGCTTCGTCGACTGCTAAGAACATATCAGAAAAACGATAAGCGAGTTCTTTTTTAGCGTTCATTACGACAGCGACTTTACCGCCTTTCGATAATACATCACATATTTTTTTGCAAGCACTGAGTTTGGTCACTCCAGAGGATGGTTTCATGTATACCTTGCTGGCCAAACCTTTTTTCTTCTCCATTTCTGTCGCTGCGTTCATTAGATTGATCTGACGTTCGGCTTCATCAGCAGATATTATGCCGACATTACATCCTGATTCAAGAGCTTTGATCGCCCCTACTGTGTTATCGCCCATGCAACCATGTATCTCTACGGGAAATACGATGGATTCTATTTTTGCTCTTTTTATTGAGAGTGCCATGTCCTCTCCAATTATCATGCTGACACATGTCCCTACAACCGCTATAGTTTTAGGATTAAACATATCATAAGCTGTTTTGAGTGTGGCAATCAGCTCATCAGATCCTCCGAATATTAAATCGGTCTCTGAAAGAGCCGTCGTAAGAATCCTAACTCCAGCTTGTTCCAAAGATCTAGAAGTCATAAACCCGCATCCAGATGGACCGTGAACAATAATTACGTCAATATTCATATCTCTTAAAGTGTACATTGCTGCAACTATGGGATTCGGGCGCGGGTGTATGATTTTCATGTGTAACCTTCTTTGATAAAAAATATTGTAGGTCCGTCAGATTTTGGCAATTCAGGTATTGTGCCAGACCCATCTGTAACAATCAACTTTATTCCATATTTGTGAGATATTTCTTTTATTGCCTCAGAATCCATTTTGCTGCATACCTTTCTATTGACAGGGTCTAAAACCGCGATAGCACCTTTGATGGAGTTCATCCTATAGAGAGTAGCATATGTTCGTTCAACAGAGCGTTCGGATATGCCTGGATTACGTTCTTTAATGATCCATTTTCCATCATTAAAGGAAACTTCTCCTCTTCCAGGTACACCTTCAAAAGAAGACAAACCTTTTTGTAAAAATGATTTAGAAATCTTCATCGTCTTACAAACCTCAATTACCATCTCTATGGCATCCAAATACTCAAGTGCCAGATAACTTCCATTTAGATCAGTTTCAAATCCGTCTTCGTAGTCAACATGAATCTTTACAGAATCTCCAAGAACAGGTTCATTGAGAACTTTAATCTTTTTTCCGTATCCGATGATTTGACCAGTACCACATGATTTCCACAAATCAATTTCATTTTCAGGAACGATGTTCGTATCTGAGAGTATCGATTTCTTTCCGTCAAAAGCTTTTCTCGTTCCAGCAGCTATTGGATAGTCTTCCAAAAGATTGGTTATACACGATATATCAGCCTTACCTGAACCGCCTAAAGACACTTCGCATATTATTACATCATGATCACTGTCTGGAATAGTCAGCATTAATGGCGGCGCTATGCTAAGTTTTTCTTTTACGACAAGTTTACCGTTCTCCCATTCGCCTCTTCCTCTAGAGGTGTGTAAAAAAACTTTTTTATTAGCTGCTGTAAGTATGTGTGCCAGGAGACAGCAAAAACTAGTCTTACCTTTTACACCAGTGACTTCGATTCTAAATCTTTTATCGTCTATAAGCTCATTTACTGCCTGACTAAAGAACTTTCTTTCTTTATATTTCACGCCGTCGAGAAATTTATCGGGGCAATGTATCGGCATAATAACAAGGTCATATTCTTCCTTAGGGACCTCTGTCGATACATTGTACCCTTTACATCTAAGACGCTCTAATTCTTCGTAAGGCGTGACCTTGTAAACATCGACACACGTAACTTCATCATCCTTCTGAGGATATCTGTCAGCCAAGACGCCTCCGCCGTGTACTGTGTCGAGTATCAAGATTTTCATATGCCGTATTTTTCCAGTTTTTTAACTAGTATGTCTACAAGACGTGGATCTCTTCCGACTGGCATTGCATAATGAATGTTAACATCCCTTCCGAACACCTTACTAACGCCGCCTTTACTGCCAGCAGGTATACCAAGGGTCTCGGGAATTTCTTCACCTACATGTGCGCCTGATGCAATGAATAACGGAAGAACAACAATATTTGATACGCCTGAATCTACAACTTTAACCATAACATCCTTGAGGAATGGCTCATTGAATTCGTTAAGCGCCAAATAAACGTTAGAATGTCCTCTCTTTTTGAGCCTTTCAACATTCATCCCAACAACATCTTTGTTGTGACTTAAGCGGGATCCGTGCCCGACGACCACGATAGCCGCATTTTTATCGCTGCAAAGATCTTTGATACGTTCTTCGAGAATATCTGTAAGGTTAGGATCGTTGCCAAGGGGTTGTTCAAAGTGAACGATAACCTCTTTTCCCGCAATAACAGTTTTTCCTCCTGACGAGTTCTCAGGAATATTGAGTTTCTTAGGTATATCTCTTGTAATATGTAAGCCGGAAGCAATAAAAAATGGCAATGCTATTATTTCATCCACACCTGCTTCAACCATTTCTTCTAATACGGTGTCCACAAGTGGCATTGTAGTTTCATTGTAGGCAGTCCATACATGAAGTCCTGTGCGTTCTTTCAATGCTTTTGCCTGTAATTCAATTGCGTCTTTGTTGTGATTAAGTCTTGATCCGTGTCCAATAAATAGTATTCCTTTCATTATTTTTCCTCGTTTTATTTTTTTAATTTCATTCCGCCTTCAGAATTATCCGTGCGACTGAGTATCTCGTTGGCTAAAGATCTGTAACTTTTTGCCATCGTCGAAGTGGGGGCGTTACGTACAACAGTAAGTCCAACTGCCTCAGCATTCTGGACTTCCTGGTCTCTAGGTAAGCGATATATTACGTCTGTATCCATCTCGCTCGCTGCCTTGTCTATTATCTCGCTTTCATTATCTATGCCACGAGAGTTTTGGATCAAACCTGAGAATTCAGCATACCCGTCATCTGCGAAGCCTTCCACAGCTTGACGTATATTGTCTGCTGCGTAAAGTGACATCATCTCCCCCGACGTTACTACAAAAACATTCCTCGCATAACCATTGCGGATAGGCATTGCGAAGCCCCCACAAACTACGTCTCCAAGAACATCATAAATAATTATATCAGGTTTTATTTTTCCTATAACATCGAGAGACTCGAGTTTATCGAAAGCCGCTATTATACCACGGCCAGCACAACCCATTCCTGGTTTAGGGCCTCCACATTCCACACAAAAAATGTTACGGCCTGTACTATGCACTGCTTCATCCAGTGTCACATCTCCGATTCTCATAAGGTCAAGTACTGTGTCAGGTGCCTTTCCCCCCATCAAAAGTTTCGTAGAATCTGCTTTGGGATCGCATCCTATTTGTAACACACGATGACCCATTTCTGCAAGGGCCTCACTTATATTGGACGAAACGGTGGATTTACCGATGCCGCCCTTCCCATAAATGGCAATTCTTCTCAATAATTTTCGAATGGGGTCACTGTTAATAATACTTTCAATTGAATTCGTGCTAAATGGATGATGTATCCAACTT
>CAYYMA010000051.1:0-6803 GCA_964472805.1 uncultured Methanomassiliicoccales archaeon
GAGGCTCCAAGAGGAATTCTCTTCCACGACTACGAATGTGACGAGGAAGGAATCGTTACGAAGTGCAACTTGATCGTCGGAACCACCAACAACAATGGACCAATCAATTGTGACATTGCTAAGGTGGCCAAGGGTCTGATCAAGAACTTTGAGGTCTCACCTGGTCTTTTGAACATGGTTGAGATGGCGTTCAGGGCTTACGATCCCTGTAACTCCTGTGCAACCCACAGCTTGCCTGGACAGATGCCGATGACGGCAGATATCTTGCGCGCTGACGGTTCACTACTTGACAGCATCAGCCGTGAGTAAACGTAAAACTGGAGGGAGAAATCCCTCCATTAAACCTTTTATCTTTTTTCAATTTATTTCTTCCAGCGTGAGCGATCTCGTTCAGCCAAAAGAATGTCCTGGCGTTTTCCAAGATTCATACCATCTAACAGATAGATGCGAGCTTTATCGATATCCAGTAGGTCACTGTTAAGCAACGGACCTAAAAGTTTCTCCCCCTTTACGTTAACAGGAGAGCCACCAAGCATTCGATTGAACGCAGGAACTACGATGAACTCCTTTGGCAGTTTATCATATCTTTCAAAAGGTCCGTCAACAAATTTTCCACGCATCCAACAGGGTTCCGTAGTAATTTTTCCAACACCGTCACGGAACATAACGGCCGGATGATTGTGAGCTATAATCAACGTATCCACGTCCATCACATCTTCGGAAGGCCAAGTGTGTCCGTGTACGAATCCTACTCGTTGAATCTTCAGACCAGAAGCAGGACGAATCCTTACGCCACCCGGTAAAAATTCTTCTATATTCGTATCATGATTACCTCGAACCACATCTATGTCGTCAAAATGTTCAAGAAGCCTATCAAAAAATTCCGGTATCTCCCGGTATTCTTGTTTGGATGTGCCAGGTACCGAGTCTTTAATGTCACCGAGAACAATAAGGCGATTACATTCGTTGGAAGCTTCTATGATAGAATCGAACATCTCCCAAGTTCTAGATACCAAGTGGAATCCCTTTGAGCCCAGATGCGATTCAACTCCGATGTGAAGATCTCCGATGATAAGTTTTCCTTCATAACGAAGGGCAGGCATTCCGCTTACTGGCTGAATATCCATTATTATTCCCTAAGTCCTTTGTTCAGAACGAACGGAATGTTGTCGATTACATCGGTAGCAATCATGCCGTAGGATTTTTCTTCGAATCCATGTTCTCCGGCCTTACCACAAATATATGCTCCGAGGCATGCAGCATCAAAGGCTTTCATGCCCTTGGATAGAAGTCCAGTAACGATACCCGCAAGAACGTCACCAGTACCCGCACCAGTCATTGCAGGAGTGCCAGTGTTGTTTAATTTTACATGTTCGCCGTCAGAGATGATGTCGGTTTCACCCTTAAGTAGAATCACGGAGTTCATTGACGCTGCAAGAGTGCGAACATCGTTTTCTTCAAAAGCGTCTGGCCCCCCCAGTTTAATAAATTCACCTTTATGAGGAGTAAATATTACTGGCACATTTGATTTGAATCCCAAACCAATAGAATTTATCCCATCGGCATCTATGACCATAGGGACTTTACATTTGAATACAAAATCATTAACAGCTTTTACGGTGTCTTTATCTGTTCCTACGCCAGGTCCGATAAGTACGGCATCGTACTCCTTTGAAGCTTTCAAAAGATGTTGAACATGTTCCGGAAGTAAAATCTTACATGTTCCAGGAAGTCCGTCTTTTTTGTTAAGTGGATGGATCGTAAACACTGGCGAGTATGATGCAATAACGGATGAAATATGATCAGGCACCGCAATATTTACCAGGTCAGCACCTACACGCAGAGCGGCAAGACCAGACATTGCAGGAGCACCGTAGTACGGTCCTCCTCCGATTATAAGTACACGTCCGTTACAACCTTTGTGACTATTTGATCTGGGTATAGGGTATCTTAGCATATCTCCTGGGCCTATTTTCTTCTTTGCAGATTCAGGAATCCCTATGTCAGCTACGATAATCTTTCCCGAATTCTCTGCGGTCATCCCTACTTTAACATCATGGAACGATACGGTGATATCGGGAATTATCTGGATATCGCATCCGAGTCCTGTAGGAATGTCTGCTGATACAATAAGACCTTTAAACGATTGTGCCAGAGTAATAAAAGTTGAATAAGGGTAACGAAGTCTCCCTGAAGCTCCAGTTCCCAGAGCGCAGTCTACGAGCACATCAAATCTATTGATGTCTAGATCTGCAATATTGATTACAGGACAAGTAAGTTCTGAATAATATTTATTGGAAGCCTTTGAATGTATGGATGAAGGTAATCCTAAAAGACATACAGTAACGTCTTCATCGACCATCATATTTGCTGCAGCAAACCCGTCCCCTCCGTTGTTTCCAGAACCGCATACGAATACGAACCGCTTACCAGGATGTTTTTTTAGGACATCGGCCAGTGCTGTACCTGCGTTACCCATTAACGTAATAACGCCGACTCCAAGTGCTTCAGCGTTAATATCCAGTATCCGAGATTCTAAGGCGAGGATCATTTCCATTACCTTTTGTTCTTAACAAGTATCTCTCCGATGCGCGGAAGAATCTCCGTCTTTGTCATTTTACCTTTTTCTACACGGACGCAACCTTTCCGGGCATTAGCGTTACCGGGATAGGATTTGTTTTCTAAAACACGATAATCAAGATCTAAAATCATCGCACCTTTCGCAATAATGTCTAAATCGGGATTATTGACACATTGTGATTTAGGAAGTCTTCTTCCTTCTGCACGAGTTCTTTCGCTATCAAAATATTCCGGCCATATTACAATGGCGTTGTCCTCATCGTAGGCCATAATGAACACGTATCACATGATACGATTAAAACTAATTGTAGAATAGGCAGGTAAGGGCCGCCGAATTCGGCGGCCCGTTTATATTAATGGTCTTAAAGCAGAACTGCGTTAATGACCCCATCCTGTCCGGGCCTTGAAGTGACTAATGCGTCACCGGCTTCGGTGGATATGGTCGCACCCTTATTCAGGATGTTACGCTGAACGTAGTTGGGGTCAGCAGGGTTTAATTTGACTGTAACAATTTTGACCTTCTTTGCAACGTTCGTTGATCTATCGATAACGTTAGCATACTCTGCGACAAGTACGCCCATTTTGAAGTTTCCGCCCATTCCACGGTACGCCTTAGCGGACTGTTTACCGATGCGGGTGAACTGTTTCTCTCTACCGATCTCGAACTTTCTCTTTCCAGCACATAGGACGCGCCTACCACCGGATGCTGTTCTTTTGGATTTACCCTGCCAAAGTGCCATTATAATCAAATCCACTACATAGGATACCCTATAAAAAGCTTTGTGATATTATTCAATCTCTAGGTCCGATTAATGTTGCTTTAGCTTTCCCGTTCTCAAGATCTATAATAGCACAATATCCGTCTCTGGCGGGCCCTGGATTTACAAATAACGTTCCGTCTTGTTCAACTGCTCCGATAGCTTCGTGCACATGGCCAGATAATGCAATAAGGGGACGGAACTCGTCTACGATCTTCTTTACGGATTTACTGCCGACGTTCTGTCCCGAAGGAATCATATCAAGTATTCCGAAGGAAGGAACATGTGTCATCAGTACCATGCCCTGTTTGGATATGGGCTTTAGACCGTTGTACAGCTCGTCCTCAGTAAGTTCGAACGGTGTACCGAAGATTGTGATGTTGGAACCTCCTAGTCCAGCGAAATACTGGCCGTCTATCTCAGTGCCTTTTCCGTGCATATCATATCCTACGTTTGAGATCTTTTTCGGCATATCTCTCGGATCACTGTTCCCAGGGATCACATAAACTTCAGACTCGATGTCTCGAATTATATTTGCGGCATCCTCTCCAGTGCCCATGTCGGTCACATCTCCTAAGAAAAGTGTAAAATCAGGTTCGTATTCACGTATCCTCGAGTTAATTAACTCAAGTTTCGAACGTTTCTGATGGAAGTCAGTGATAACTAAGAATCTCATACGTGGTAATCGCCTGATAGATTAATTCTTTTTGTCGTTATTTCTTTGTGATCCGTATACTATAGTAATGAAAACAGGATTTTCTTTTAATCTCTATAATAGGATACTATAGTAATGAAAGTAAGAGCTTTTTTTTCTTACGTTTTTGTTATAAGCAGAAAAAATTGAAATCTATAATAGTACTCTTTGAACGTTCCAAACCAAGGAGACTTCCGAAAGTCATGGCGATAAAATTCTTAGATTCTATTTGGAAGGAAATTAAGTATAAAAATTGACGAGTTTGAGTGATTGCTTTAAACATTAAGATAAAACATTTTCCTTATTCCATTCTTGAGATATTCTTCTACTGTTTCTAAAGAAGTAGGGCCCACACATACAAAGAACCACGGCGAAGGACTCTATTTTTAGTTTAAAAATCAGAATTTATAACCGTTCTATTTTGATGCGAGGCAATCATAATTGAAAGCGTTAAAAAAATCCCGAGAGAAATACGAAGTCTGCTGTCAAAACAATCAGATTTTAGATAATCTCGATAGGTATTTCAATAATGCTGGTATTCCATTTACATGGTTAAATTTCTCGATACGCAGGACATTAATTATGAAATCAATGAAATGTTGAAGGACACAACTTCCCCGATTTTGTTCCTGGTATGCCCGTATCTTAAGATTTGTGATAGTTTTAAGCAGAGATTGGAAGACCGTGACCTATACAAATTAGAAACTAAGTTTGTCTTTGGAAAGACTGAATTACATCCAAATGAAAGCGAGTGGATAAATTCTTTGAAATATGTAAGGCTCCATTTTTCTAAAGATTTACATGCAAAATGTTACATGAACGATAAAGTTGCTATCATCACGTCTATGAACCTGTACGAATTTTCTCAATTAAACAACAAGGAAATGGGGATCGCAGTATACAAGGATAAAGACTGTGAACTCTATAATGAAATTCTCGCGGAGGTCGGCAGGATCATTCGTAACAGCGATGACCTCGAACTCAATGTCAAGAAACTTACTCCTGAAGATATTAAGAAGCGAGATATCAGTACTGGTTACTGCATAAGGTGCGGTGAGGCAACCCCTTTGGATGTCAAAAGTCCATACTGCGATAAAGACATGAAAACCTGGAAAAGATATTCTGATGTCGAGTATGTTGAAAAGAATGGTAAATGTCACATCTGTGGCGAGTCTAACGAATCATCGTTCTCAAAACCGGTCTGTAAAACCTGCTATTCAAAAAATAAGAGCCTATTCTAATAAGCCTTGTGACTTTGGATAAGTAATTGGCAATAGACGCATAATTAAAACCTGATTTTGACACTTAGGGAACAAGTGTAAATTAATCATTTCAATTTTTATAAAATTGTCCAATCACTGATGTAAAACACTTTATTCATTTCATATTTTTGAGATATTCTTCTACGGATTCTAAAGAGGTAAATTCTGCACATACGAAGAACCAGGGAAAGAACTCCATTTTTATTTCAAAAACCAGACTTTGCAGCCGTTCTATTTCCGACCTAAGACAATCATAACGAGAACCTGCGTCTTTTGAAAGGAATGCAAGAGGAATTCCCCTATCTTTAATTAATTTCTTCTTTTCTCTATTTGTTTTAACTTGATACGAGTTCAATCAAATAGGGTTATTTTCTTGACATAGTTGATTTTCTCCATGAAGGCTTTAGAAATTACATCATTTAGGTTATGCACAGCATGATTAAGATGTGTATTGAAACAGACCAATTCAGGATCTGTCATAGAATGGATACTTTCAGCCTTGCAATTAACTGACTTCTGGATATACTTGAAAACGTACGCAAAGGCTCTTGAATCGACAATGGCGTTAATCTTACAGTGAGCACATGCTATACGTTCCCATGATGATTGAACCCTATCTACGAGGCTTCTATCGTGAACCTTGCCTATCAGCCACTGTTTACCCCAGCGATGAGCGATAACGGGCTTATCAAAGACAACGACCATGTGAGGAGCAGGATAATTATCTCTGCTTCCTTCTTTGACAGTACAGGAACCATACTTGGAACCGAAAATATGTGACATCTCAACTTTAAATTGATTAATCCATGAGTTGGAGCCTTTGAGGGATTCCCCGGCATCCCAAGAGCCAATAGGCTTCGTTGGGAAGCCTTGGGATGTAAATTCGGTCTTTGAATTTAATCTACAATAGGTTAATGTTTTGAGGGCAGAGTAAACGAGACGAACCTCTGATTCGCGTGAACCTTTGACGGGTTTAGAAAATTTACAATCTGCAAAGGAATCAATCAAAGGTTGAGGTTTCTTATGTTTCTTAATAGTAAACGAAGGATTACCTCGAAAAGGAGCAATAGGATAGATGTAATTCTTAGTAATAGGATTATAGAGGACACTATACTTTTTCTCTCTCACCTTATCGAAGAATGATTGTTGAATGTAAGATAGGTTAAAGGGATCCTTCAAAAATGAAGAACTATACTTCTTCATAGAAACCCAATCTGCATAACTACTCTCTGAGTTGTAGTTAGGATGTTCTCCGAGGAATTGATAATCTGAGGAATTCAGACCATCGCCCCCTTATAGAGTGTAGTTTCTGAAATCTGAAAGTTGGATCATGGCGACGGGGGAGCACCCCCGCGTCTGTATGATCCGCAACGAGAAGATAGACTATTACCTTTTTTGTACACAGATTGGGGATAACCTGAAAAAATTGAAAGCCAGATTTCAGAAACTGGACGGTAAAAAGAGCGTGGAGGGCGAGATTCGAACTCGCGGGTCCTTTTGGGACAATAG
>CAYYMA010000052.1:0-6802 GCA_964472805.1 uncultured Methanomassiliicoccales archaeon
AAAGAAGACAGGGCCGCCGCCAAGAAAAAAGGTGACGGTGCCCGCGCTATGATCGCAAATAAGATTTATACTCGTCAGCTTCCCGAAGTACTGCCTGAAAATTATAACGAAGCTCAGACCCAGCTCGATCTTCATGGCAATAAAAAATGTTATGACTGCTGTACTGATAAAAGTGGATGCTGTAGCCCAGGATGTACCGTATGCCTAATCGGCGTCGGTGCACTATGCTGTCTTCTCTGCTGTTATACGACCGATGGATTCAACGGCGTATGGACATATTGGCCCAATTGATTTGCATATCTACGGTCTAAAACGGTGATGCCGTGAAACCGTATATTGCAATAATAATAAAGCCGACATTAGAGTGTATACGGTCGTGTCGTCATTGTTATCATCTTCCTGAAGAGCGTAAGCCTGAACAAATTTCTTTACAAACGTTAGAAAGATTGTTCAAATCTGTATCTCAAGAATATCAATCGGTTTGGTTTATCTGGCACGGAGGAGAACCTCTTCAGCTGCCTTTTTCGTTCTATCGCAAGGCGTTCGATCTTCAAAACAAATATTTTGGAAAGGATTCGCATAGGGTCGGCAATACGATACAGACTAACGGGGTGAACATAGATCGCAGATTATTGAAATTATGTGAATCCAATAATATCAACATCGGTATTTCTTACGAAGGTCCATATAACAATGTTCTAAGGAACATGACAGAAGAGACTGAAAAAGCTATTGAGCTCATGCAAAAACATGGTTCTAAGTTTACCGTTAGTTGTACTCTGTCTAATGAAACCGTTGATAAGCAATTGGAGATGTACAGATATTTTAGAGATCATAAGATTGCTCCTTCGTTCTCTCCTGTTGTTCCAAAAGGTTGTGCAGCGATGGATTTATCACTTGTGCCAGACACTGAGAAATACATAAAAGCCAGTATTGAAACCTTTAACGAATGGTTATATGATAAGGATTCTGAGGTCCCGCTCCTTCCGTATTATCTGTACATGCTGAACGTTCTTGGGAAACCAGCATTTGCCGATTGTGCACACGTTTCTTGCATGGGTAATTGGCTGTGCATATATCCTAACGGTAATCTGTATCCTTGTGCTAAAGGGTGCCCTGAAAAATATTGTTTAGGGAACATCAACGATATTGAAGAAATAGAAGAAGCATTTATGAGCGACGGTTTTGCCGATATACTTGAAGGGACTGTTTCACGTAGGGACGAATGTATCGATTGTGAAATATATCGTTACTGTGCGGGAGGCTGCAGTGTTGACGCTGATTGTGAAACAGGTATTGAAAAAAATCAAGGGCCGTCCTGTCGGATATACAAGTCTGTTTTCACACACATAAAAGAAGAGATCGAGAAGATACTTCAGGAAAAACCTGACATGTCCCAGTACAATATATTTGTTCGTGATGCTATACTTGGAAAGTTAATAAATCCAGGCATAATAAACCTCTGAACATCATTTTTTATCCATACCTATCTGAGTTATGTCGTAAGGCGTGACCTGATACACATAGTAGTTGAGCCAGTTGCTCATGAATAGTGTAGCGTGTCCTCTCCATCTCATTATAGGATCATTTCTTGGATCATCATCAGGGAAATAATTTTCAGGGATCTTAGGATTTAAACCTCTTTCAAGGTCTCTTTCATACTCGTAACCCAACGTTTCACGGTCGTATTCCATATGACCGGTGACGAACACCTGTCTTGATTCCGATAATACTACGGATACACCTGTTTCAGGCGAGTATCCGACTATGTGTAAGTGTGGATTTCTGATTATGTCTTTAGGACAGATCTCGGTATTTCTTGAATGTGGCATCAGATATTCATCATCAAAGCCGCTGAACAGAAGTTCTCCTTCTGACATGACCTTTACAGGAAATATTCCAGAAAGTTTCTTTTCAAGGGGATATTTCGGTATGTCGTACAGATGGTACAATCCTGCTTGTGCGCCCCAGCATATGAAAAGAGTAGACACGACGTGGTCAACGGACCAATCCATGATCTCGCAGAGTTCATCCCAATAATCGACCTCTTCGAAGGGAATACCTTCTACTGGAGCACCTGTTATTATCAGACCGTCGAATGTACGGTCTTTAATGTCATCAAATCTTATGTAAAAACGATCTAAGTATTCTTGAGAGATATTCTTGGATTCGTGTGTAGCTGCCCTTAAAAGATTGATATTTACCTGCAGAGGACTGTTACTCAGAAGACGTAGAATCTGGGTCTCTGTTTCGACCTTGGTCGGCATAAGATTCATAATCAAAATATCTAGAGGTCTGATGTCCTGTGTTAACGCACGCTTTTCAGTCATCACAAAGACATTCTCTGATTCTAGCGTAGAAGCAGCCGGCAGGTCGTCAGGGATCTTTATGGGCATTATCTCAATACCGTCCGTAAATTCCCGTGCTGAGGTATTTTTCCCCACCGTCGGGTAGAATCGCTAGTATCTTTCTGCCTTTATTATCTTTACTGAACTCTACAGCAGCAGCTACTGCAGCACCTGACGATATACCAGCAAAGATACCCTCTTCTCTTGCTAATCTCACTGTCATCTTCTCAGCGTCCTTTGTAGTCACTGTAACGACGTCATAAAGAAGTCCGATATCCAAACAATCGGGAATAAAGTTAGCTCCTATGCCTTGGATGCCATGAGGTCCAGATTTTCCTTTGGTAAGCATAGGATTTTCTCCAGGTTCTACGCCGATAACCTTTGCATTTGATCCCGCATCAATAAAAGTTTGTGCGATACCTGTTGCCGTTCCTCCTGTACCTATCCCCGAAAAAACGAAATCTATATCTGGAATATCTCTTAGAATCTCTTTTCCTGTACCGGTCCTGTGTGTCGATGTGTTGGCTGGGTTGTTGAACTGTCCGGGAACGAATGCGTTTTTTTCTTTGGCTATTTCGTTCGCTTTATCCACGGCACCCTTCATGCCCTCTGAACCAGGCGTCAACACGATTTCTGCACCATAGGCTCTCATGTACGCTAAACGTTCTTCTGTCATAGTGTCAGGTATGACAATTATGGTCTTGTATCCCTTTGCTGCGGCTACCATGCATAATGATATTCCCGTGTTCCCCGAAGTAGGCTCAACAATCGTTCCGCCAGTCTTCAATAATCCTCGGGATTCAGCATCTATTATCATAGATATGGCTGCTCTATCCTTTACAGAACCTCCAGGATTTCCACGTTCCAATTTAACGTATATGCCTGGTGCTATCCTATTCAATTTTATGATGGGCGTTTCTCCGACGCATTCAAGGATACTATCGTACACAGCCATGTTTTCATTCACACACGTTCTAACATCCACTTAATCTTTTTCAGTACTCTACGCCTCGTCGAGCACCTATGCCAGCATCAAAAGGATGTTTGATCAATCTCATCTCAGTCACAAGATCGGCATAATCAATAATCTCTTGAGGGGCTCTACGTCCTGTAAGAATTACTTCTGTATTAGGGGCCCTTTTTTCTAACACCTCAATGACTTCTTTTGGTAGTATCAAATCCCAAGACATCGCTACGTTGATTTCGTCCGCTATCACTATATCGTATTTACCGGAGGATAGAATTTTTGAAAAATAACTTAATGCTTCATGTGCCAGACAAATATCTTCTTCTCGTGTCACCGCAGAAGACATGTGATCCAGACCCATGGATATTATCTCAAAATTTTCGAGTTTTTTAGCGGCTATCTGTTCTCCGTATTCTTCAGAAGGTTTTAGGAATTGTACCATCATCACTTTAAGATTACAACCAGTGGCTCTAAAAGCAAGACCTAAGGCTGCCGTGGTTTTTCCTTTGCCATCTCCAGTGTACACTTGTATAAGACCGAGGTTTTTCTTGGTACTATCCTTTTCGTTCATAGTGTTGCATTCATGTCGTATAATTAATAATGCACGCCTACAATAGTTTAATTAATTAATGGTGTATCGAGGCGCCATGGAGGAGATGACAAAGTCTGAGAAGAAGATTTTGCTGATCGCATCATGTACAGCTTCAGTCATCACTCCAATGACTGGCTCTATGATGAATCTGAGTTTAGTAGGCATAGGCATATCTTTTGATATAGGTGCTTTTGCTCTAGCTTATGTCAATACTGTGTTTCTTATCTCCTCAGTTATTTTTATGGTGCCGGTGGCCAAGATTGCTGATATGATAGGAAGGAAGAAAATATTTGTTTTTGGCCTGATAATCTATATGATAGCTTCCTTTGCTGCATATTTTTCAATATCTTATGAGATGCTCTTAGCTCTAAGATTTTTAATGGGTCTTGGAGCAGCCGCCATGGCTACAACCGCGATGACCATGATAACTGATGCCTTTGGCCCTAAAGAAAGGGGTTCAGCTATCGGCTACATAACTGCAAGCGTCTATTCCGGATTGGCTATGGGCCCTGTTATCGGCGGTTTAATAAATGATGCGTTTGGATGGAGAGCAGTATTTGTTGTAACGGTTCCCTTGGCTGTCATTTCGTTGTTCACTGTATGGAAAGTCAGACCAGACAATATAACAAAAGAAAAGAAAAAATTCGATCTCGTTGGTACAGTGCTTTACACTGTTGGGATATCATTGGCTATCGTAGGTCTAATAAATTTGCCCCGGTTCGAATCTTTTGTTTCTATGGCTCTCGGATTCATGGTATTGATGACATTTGCTAGGTACGAGAAACAGTTGAATAATCCTGTGCTTAATGTAAATATATTTTCTAACAAACTTTTTTTCAGAACAAGTTTGGCATCGTTTTTGATAAACTCTGCAAATTTTTCTGTCGTTTTCTTTATGGCGTTGTATTTACAAACTGTCGGAGCGTTATCGGCTAGTCAGGCAGGGATGATAATGTTCATTCAACCGTTGATACAGACATCGTTCACGGCATACTTCGGTAAATTGTATGATAGAATGAAAGATAAACGTGTTTTGCCGACTGCCGGTGTAATGATAAGTGGGGTCGGAGTGACGTTGATGATATTCACGTCACTGGAAGTGAACCTTATGATGGTAGTTATATCGTTGATATTCTTTGGATTGGGTAACTCGGTTTTCAACGCTCCGAACACTACGGCCACAATGTCATCTGTTCTACCTTGTGATCGTGGATCGGCTTCCGCGATGGTAGCTGTCGTAAGGCAGTTCGGTATGTTGGTATCCATGGGGATAGCGATGGGCACTATATCAGTTGTAATGGGAAGTTTTGATGCTCTTAATCCAAGTACCTACGGTAAATTCGTTACTGTAATACACATATCCTTCATTATATCGGTATTCATGTGTGTGCTTGCAATGCTGGCATCATGGTTTAGAGGAAAGCCCTCTAACGAATGTGCCAGCGTTAGATATTAAGTTAAGCTCTACTAAATCTAAGTAATTCCTTTATAGATTGTTTCCTTTTGATGGTCTAATGTCTAACTGTTCTTCTGGCCCAAAAGAAAACTTTCGTTTTCAAGCCATAATAGTCACAGTAGGCAGTTTATTGATGATTGCCAAGTTCGTTGCTTATTTTATGACGAATTCAGTTGCAATCTTGACTGATGCAGTGGAAAGTATCGTCAATATAGCGGCTGGAATGGTCGGGCTATACGCGTTGTTTATTTCGCCAAAACCTCCTGATAAAGACCATCCCTACGGTCATGGACGGGCCGAAGTAATATCGGCTGCCTTTGAAGGGGCCATGATTCTATTAGCAGGCATAATTATTATAATTTCTGCGATACAAGGGTTTCGTTCGCCCTCGCCTATCTCTGACCTTGATTATGGTATTATTATCATATTCCTTGCTGCGATTGTTAATCTGGTCCTTGGTAGAGCAGCTATAAGAATCGGTAAAAAGAATTGCTCTATAGCTTTGGAGTCCAGCGGCAGGCATCTATGTACCGATACATGGGATTCCTTTGGTATTATAATCGGACTTCTGGTCGTCTATATAGGCATGTATTTTGGATATGATATTGCGTGGCTTGATCCAATAATTGCAATGTTGTTCGGAGCATTCATACTTACGACTGGAATAAAGATCCTAAAGAGTACTGTGGATACCATTATGGATCGCGTGGATGTCGAGACTGTATCTAAAATATCAGACAGTATCATCAAGAACAGATGTGACGATTGGATCGATATTCATGCTCTTAGGATAATGAAGTACGGTACTAGCTACGCCGTGGATATCCATGCGACGTTACCTAGATATTTGACCGTCGGAGAGGTTGAAGATGAGATAGAAATGTTTTCAGGGTTTTTGAAAGAAGAGCTTGGAGAAATCGAACTTACGGTTAAGCCTGAACCTTGTCGTAATTTCTCGTGTAAGATTTGTTTACGGGATTGCGATATAAGATCAGCAGATTTTGTTACCACTATAGAATGGACAAAGGATAACATCGTGAGGCGGGAACAACACAGACTCGATGAAGAATGATTTATACGACTCATTCGATTATATCTCATGTTCTTCAAAAAGGACGTCCCGCGTGAGGTGTCTGCCGTTAAACTTTCTAAGTGGTACGATGCACTGGATGATAGAAATAAGACTAGATTATCAAGATATGTAACTGGAGCGAATACATCGTCTAAGGGTGCATTTCTTATGGATCTAATGTTAAAGGCTAACGCAGAAGAAAATTATTCTGCCGCGGTTGTTGTAGGTGAATTTGCAGAGACTCAGAAGTTCAATAATGCAGAACGTTTTGATCTTACGGAGGCATACATTGAAGCTCTTTTTGGTAACGATGATGTAAACGGTGCAAAAAATATGTGTTTAAGAAATCTTGAACTTGTGCCTGAAC
>CAYYMA010000053.1:0-6747 GCA_964472805.1 uncultured Methanomassiliicoccales archaeon
TATGAAAGCATTCCTTATCAAAGGCGATTACGTCGACAAAAGACAGGGAAGACAGGTCTTCTCTATCGAAATGGCGGCGGCAGATGAAGCGGCAGTAAGAGAGAAAGCCCTCTCGACACTGGGAAGCCAGCACAAACTAAAAAGATGGGAAATCAAAATCTCTGAAGTCACGGCTATGAACCCAGAAGATGTGAAAAACCCGACTGTAAAATATCAGATCGGTGAATAAAATGGAAGACAAGGACCTACGCCAGGCTATGCAGGTCTTTGAGTCTTACAAGGAACAGTTAGAAGTTCTGCGCCAGCAAATAGAACTTGTTAGATCTTCTTTGGAAGAGTCGACCAGGGCACGAGACACACTAAAAGTGTTGAAGGATGCAAAAGAAGGCGATGAGATCCTCATACCTATAGGTGCTTCCGTTTTTGTGAATGCTAAAGTCACGAACAGTAACGAAGCTATCGTTGGAATAGGAAACAAAATCTCGGTGACCCAAGATATTCCTGATGCGGCAGATTACATGAGCTCGATAACCATCGAACTTCAAGAAGCTCTAAAGACCGTTAGTAATACATACACAGAGGTTCAAACATCGGCAAACAATCTTTCTGCGGCCATAAACGCCAAGTACGAGGCCAGGCAGAACGTCTGAGTTCACATGTTCGGTACTCTCAAAAGCAAACTCAAAGGACTTTTCAGTAAGACTCCAGAGAAACTTGAGGATATCGTTCAACAGGAACAGCCAGCGATAGACGATCCTACGACGGAAGTACAGCTGGAAAATAACGAACTTACGGCACCAGAAGTTATTCTTGAAGTTGCAGACCAGCCAAAACTTTCTCGTCGTGAAAGAATAAAGGCTGAAAAGACCCAGCGTAAGGAATCAACGTCTCCCGTAGGAGATTCTGGAAAAAAGATTAAAGACAAGAACCTTGAAGCTATTCTGGACGAATTAGAGATTATTCTTTTAGAGGCTGACGTTGCTTTCTCTGTAGCTGAAGAGATCAAAGAAGGGGTTCGTCAGAACCTAACTAATAAAAAATACAGTCGTCAATACAGTTTAGACGAAATCGTAGAAATGGCTGTTCGCGACGCTGTCCACGATATCCTAAAAATAAACGAATTTGATTTCGATGAATGGATGTTAAAACAAACAAGACCGACCATCATTATGTTTGTAGGAATAAATGGTACGGGTAAGACCACAGCTATAGCAAAACTGGCTAACCGTCTTCAGAAAAATAATATGACAGTTGTTCTTGCAGCTTGCGATACTTTCAGAGCAGGTGCGATAGAACAACTATCCATTCACGCTGAACGTCTTGGAACAAGAATAGTTAAACATTCGCAGGACGCGGACCCTGCAGCTGTAGCATACGACGCTATCGAGCATGCAAAATCCAAAAGAAAAGATGTTGTTCTGATAGATACCGCGGGAAGAATGCAGACCAACAGTAATCTCATAAATGAAATGAAGAAGATCTCAAGGATCGCAAAACCTGATCTAAAAGTATTTGTTGGAGATTCGTTAGCAGGAAACGATGCTGTCGAACAAGCCAGAGTTTTTGATTCCGCTATAGGCATAGACGCCATAATTTTAACGAAGATAGACACGGACGCAAAAGGCGGTGCTGCACTGTCGATAGCACACACCATCGGTAAACCAATAGCGTTCGTATGTGACGGTCAAGAATATGACGACATACAGAAGTTCAATGCGAAATGGATGCTTGAACGTCTGTTCGATTAAACACAGAGTTTGTAAAACAAAGTAACAAAAACTTTTGCATCTGTGATTATATTTTCAATTTCTACATACTCATTAGGAGTATGAAGTGTTCCGCCGCCTGTTTCCCAAACATATGCGTCGTATCCATTAGCACGGAAGAAGTTAGCACATGTTGCACCTCCTACACCCACCGGGACTGGTTCAGTACCAGTAACGTATTTTATCGAATCACGAAGTGCCAGATATGTCTCGTTAGTGGTAGATGACTGCTTTCCGGAGGCGTGGCGTTGTATTTCTTTAACTTCTATGTCAGCCCGATATTTTTCAGAAATGATGGATGCGATACGATTAGCGGTGGAAACTACATCGTCTACGTCATATTGAGGCGTCAAACGGATATCCATCGAGAACTCGTAAAATCCTGGAATAGTGTTTACGTTTTCTACGTATCCTACGCTCTTGGTAGGCTCAAATGTCGATCTACCAGGAATAAATTTTGGATCTTCGGATGAATACAATCTATGGAACTCATTTTCTAACTCTACGATAAGATGAGCTGCTACTCTTAACGCATTGACACCTTTATCTGGTGTTGAACCGTGTGTGGATGTTCCAGTTATTTCAAAATTTAACCACACCAAGTTCTTTTCAGCGACTTCGATCTGTTTACCTCCAGGACTTCCCCAATCTGGTACGATAAAAACATCGTCCTCGGAGAAACACCCGTTCTTGATGAGATAATCTATTCCCATCTTGCTGGTATTTTCTTCATCGGCCACATAGGCGATACCTATAGATTTCTTTGTTAATTCATTTTTATCGATGAACTTGGAAGCGAACATTGATGAAAATATGGCCTGCCCGTTGTCTTCTGTCCCTCGACCGTATATCTTTCCATCTTCAACACGAGGTTCAAAAGGAGGACTATCCCAATCTTCTGGGTCCCCTGTTGGTACCGTATCCGTATGTGCCACTATCCAAACCGTGCCGCTTTCTTTACCTTTCTTTTTGGCCAATATGTTCGGCCTCAATATGGACGGATCCGTATCGTCTGGAATGTCTATTCGTAGTACACTATCGTATCCTTCAAGAAGTGGTATTAGATGATCTGCTCGTCTGCCCTCACCCGTACCTCCATTGGCAGGGGAGATAGCAGGTATCCTGATCATGTCGCACATCTTTTTCGTGATGTCATCATAGGATTCCTCTATCTTTTTGAGAACAGCATCCAGTTCCATGAGACACACAACTACCTGTATTGTTGATATTACTTTCTTAATAAATAAAAAAAGAAAGTTTAAAGTAAAAAGTTTAAAAATTTATCATTCGCGACGAACTATCATCGTCACGGCGTTTCCGCCGCCAAGACATAATGTACCCAGACCAACGTCCTTCTTTCTGTCTTCTAACGCGTAAAGAAGAGTGGTCATTACCCTTGCTCCTGAACATCCGATAGGATGACCCAATGCTATTGCGCCTCCGTTGACGTTGAATATCTCATCAGGAACTTGGAGTTCTTTCTTAACAGCACATGATGCTGTTGCAAAAGCTTCGTTATGTTCGAACAGATCAATATCGTCTATCGTCATTCCGGCCATTTTCATTACTTTTCGGGATGCCGAAATTGGAGCTTCCATAATGTATTCTGGTTTAACACCAGATTCTCCGTATGAGACGATAGATGCGATAGGTTTGATGCCATGTTCATCGGCCCATTTTCTTGATGAAACAATGAGTGCCGATGCACCGTCGCTCAATTGGGAAGAATTCCCTGCTGTGACCATTCCATCTTTTTTGAACGCTGGTCTAAGTTTCCCTAAAGATTCCATAGTCGTTTCAGGTCTAATTCCCTCATCTTGAGATACTATAGTGTCACCTTTTCGTCCTTTTACTGTGACCGACACTATTTCTTTATCGAATTTTCCGCTTTTTTGTGCTTCTGCTGCTTTTAGATTACTCTGAAAAGCCATTGTATCTGCGTCTTCTCGAGTGATATCAAAACGCTCGGCGACGATCTCGCCTGTTATTCCCATATGTTGATCGTTGAAAATATCCCATAGACCGTCGTGTACCATAGTATCTACAGCAGTCTGATCACCCATCTTGTAACCCCATCTTGCTCCTGGAAGGATATAGGGAACAGCACTCATATTTTCCATTCCGCCTACTGCGAGAATGTCATATTGTTCTGCTTTGATGGCGTCAGCAGCCAACATCGCAGATTTGAGTCCCGAGCCACACACCGCATTTACGGTAAAAGATCCGACCTCCACTGGGATTCCAGCCGCGATAGCGGCCTGCCTCGCTGGATTCTGTCCTAATCCCGTAGAAATAACGTTACCCATTATACATTCCTGAATGTCTTCAGGGGATATTCCAGCTCTGGATATCGCTTCTTTGATTACGATACCTCCCAGGTCTGTAGCCTTTACATCTGTCAATGATTTTCCGTATTTTCCTACAGGGGTCCTTGTTGCACTTAGTATAACTGCCTCTTGCATATTTTCGGCCTCCGAATGATTAGTAGTGAGAATTTTCGCTATATAATATTGTCGGCCATCATATACGGCTATTGACGAAATCAACCGGTTGTTCTTCGTTCATTCTCTTGAGAGGCTTTGAAAGATGCCTTCTTGAAGACGTTGGAGGCTCATACCATCCGGGAACTATCCACCTAGTATTTTCTTTGATAACTGGAACTTTAGAAAATGTACTACAATCACGACAACGATAACCTTTTCCTTTGCCGATAGACTCCATCGTACGTTCACAGGATCCGCAAATAGGATTGGAAATTTTTACTAACTCTTTTACAGTACGTATAACTTTTATTTTTTCTATATTTATCGTTCTGGGTTCGGTACGGAGTTCACCCATTACTCCAATCAGATCACCTGGTACCAACCATCCTACGGTCGTCCTGAACTCTTTAGCTGGTTCATATACGGTACATTCAAGAAGTCCATATTTTGTTTTTAGTTCTAAAACAAAATGGCCGCCTGTTAGATGTCTTTGAGATACTACGGAACCCTCGATGTAATACGAACTCATTGGAACCAGTGTTTTGAAATCATAAATTATATGATCATCCGTGCCTTGGTTAGTTAAAAATATCATTTTACGTTCTAATGGTTCAGAATCTATCATCTCAGAAGCTTTTGTTAGGTCTTCAGAACATTCACCACGAAGTCCATACATTACCGGACACGGAGTTCCGGGAACCATGGAGACTTTATGAAATCTATTCTCCCAACTGTTGAACGTAGACGGGAACGCAGTATTCATACAACCGATAGATTTTGAATCAAATATCCTTTTGGTACCCCATCTATCTTTTGGACGATAAGATATGAGTTCGTACGTACTATCTTTCGGTCTCCATGCCATGCCACAGGTTGAACCGATTATTCCACGTCCATTACCGAATTCTTGATATGTTGCGTTAATACGATTTAATTCGTTAACAATATCTTGCTTTTCAACTATCGAACGCACTCCTTTCCAATAGAATGATTGAGAAGGTTTAGTTTTCGATAACACAATACCAGAGTCAGAAGAATCTTTACGATTTTTATTTACAATGGGAATGATATTTTTCATTAACTCGTTAACGTCAGGTTCAATGGATGTTTGCTTAGAATAACAAAAGATCTTCTCTCCATCTATTTCGCCGATTTGTTTTTTTGATCCTGAACCGTTTCCAAGTCTAAGTGACAAAGAACCGTTCCCCCGTGTTTTCCAAGGAACTGCGGGATTGAGACGTACGAGTCTAGGATATCCTATGATATCCAAATTTGTTTTTCGGATTATTTCTGTTGCTAAATATGTTGTACACAGACCTTCAGTGGAATCTGTGTCATCAAAAGAAACATACACACAACCAACGAGTGTGTTCAATTATTTTATTTATATTCTAATAAAGTCATTTTTTCAACAAATAACATACTTCTATTTTCAGAAAAATTGCCTATGATAGAATAAGCCATTAATTCTTCAGGTTCTTCATGAAAAAAACATTTTTGATAATTACCTTCTGATGATTCTAAAGTAAAAACAAATCCTTTATCACTTTTATGAACATCGAATACTATTCCTTTCAGATCTTCATTTTCATCCTCGAATACTGAAGAAGACCAAGCGTAAGCAAAAATTAAAATTGTGGAGACACAAATTATGAAATATTTGTCTTTTATGATGGTCATTGATCTTTATTGTAGAATAAAAACATTAATTCTAACTATACAGTTAGTATAAACCCCCCCACCCCTCCATTTCCACTGGAACCTGTTTTCATATCAGGGTCGTTTGTTTAATATTTTTATATGTCTTTAATTTTTTAAAGATGCTATCAGATTTTACTAAATCTACTACATCTTTTGTATTAAGTTCGATTTCTCGAGTTCTTCCTGCTCGTCCAAAAGATTTCACTCTCGCGTGAATTATACCAAGCATATCTAATTCCGATATTAATCCAGCAACTCTTCTCTGTGTTAATATAGAAGTTTCTAAAATTTCAGAGATGAATTTGTATGTTGTAAAAACATCACCAGTATTCATCATAGGATTATCATTTTCTGTATTGATGATTATACTCATTAGAACTGTTTTTGATTGTGATGTTAATGTTCTAACAATTTCAGAAACAGCATCTAATTCTATCTTATTCTTAGCTTTTTTTACATGTGCGATATCTATTATTTTGTTACCATTACGTTCAGCTATATCTGCTGCTATTCTAAGAAGATCCAAAGCTCTTCTAGCATCTCCCATATCTTGAGCTGAAAGTGCAGCACAATAAGATATTACACCATCTGAAAGAGTTCCTTTAGTAAAAGCTTCTATAGACCTATCTTTAAGAATATCTTCTAATTGTAATGCATCATAAGGTGGGAAAATAATTTTCTCTTCACCTAATCTACTTTTTATTTTAGGATCTAAAAAATCAGTGAATTTAGGATTATTGCTTATTCCTATTATTGATACTTTTGACTTTTCAAGTACTTCGTTGATAGTAGTCAAA
>CAYYMA010000054.1:0-154 GCA_964472805.1 uncultured Methanomassiliicoccales archaeon
TAGGGGTTATGACGTCGCCTTCACACGGCGAAGGTCGCCGGTTCAAATCCGGCCGGGTCCACCATTTATTATATTTTAATAATAGATGAAATGATAATTTGCCGGGGGTCGGAAGGAGGACCGAAATTGAACAAGTCCCCCGGCATCGTCCTTG
>CAYYMA010000054.1:254-3725 GCA_964472805.1 uncultured Methanomassiliicoccales archaeon
TTCAAACGTTTTAAAAAAAGAAAAGATATGCCGGGGGTCGGAAGGAGGACCGAAATTGAACAAGTCCCCCGGCATCGTCCTTGTATTGGACATATCATCCAACCATTGACCTTTTACTATATAACATATCTTAATTCAAACGTTTTAAAAAAAGAAAAGATATGCCGGGGGTCGGAAGGAGGACCGAAACTGAACAAGTCCCCCGGCATCGTCCTACAAATGGACCTATCATCCATCCATAGACGTATTACTATTTAACAACTATTAATTTAAACTTAAAGGAATAAAAGGATATATCAATACGAAAAGTAAAAAAAATGATGCAGCCAGACGCATCATATTGATTATATTTTTTAAATTAACATGACATTCATTGCGATCTGTTAGAATTAAAAATAGAAATCAAAGAATTAAAAGTGGGCCCGGCCGGATTTGAACCGGCGACCTTCGCCTTGTAAAGGCGACGTCATAACCAACTAGACCACGAGCCCGTGTAGCCATGGAACATTACAGTAGTATTAAAATAACGCGGAAAAACCTACCATCTTTATTACTTGAACAGCATATTCCTGTTCCGCGCGACCGTAGTCCAGTGGTTAGGACGGTGGCTTCCCAAGCCATTGACCCGGGTTCAAATCCCGGCGGTCGCACCATTATTATTCTACCTTATTGGGTTAAGTCTATATTTATCACCTAACATGTACTTTGGGTGACGAATGTTAGAGATCGACAGTTCAAGAGGAGAGGGCGGAGGACAAATGGTCCGTACTTCAGTTGCCCTTTCAGTCGTTACCGGCAGAACTTCGCATCTGACACGCATCAGAGAGAACAGACCCACTAACGGACTTTCTAGACAACATTGTGCTGCTATAACCGCTGTAGCTGAGATGACAGGATCTCAAGTAGAAGGAAATTTTACTGGATCGTCGGAATTAGTTTTCCGGCCAGGCAATGAGAAAAAAAATCACATAGAACTGAACATAGGTACGGCAGGCAGTATTACTCTTGTGTTACAAGCTATATTGCTTGCAGCAAGTGACCACCGTGAAACACTTACCGTGGACATAAGAGGCGGTACCAACGTCCTATGGGCCCCACCAATCGACAGTTATCAACAAATCTTATTCCCACTTATGGCCAGAATGGGCGTGAGTGCTAACGTAGAGATAAAAGAACGAGGATTTTATCCCCGTGGTGGAGGACATGTTGTCGCGACCCATGAGCCGATAACTAAGATTTCACCAATGAATCTAGACGAGCTCGGAGAACTTATTGCCATACGCGGGATATGTTTTACACAAAACCTGTCGGACCGCATTAGCAGAGAGATAGTTCGTTCGTGTAAACATGTGATAAAACCCTTTGCTGATGCGGAGATAGAGATACAGACCACACAAGGCGATTCCCGAGGTGCAGGAATATCCTTAGTAGCAGATTTTGAGAACGGGAAATTAGGAAGTAACGGTCTGACCACAAGAGAATACTCGGCAGAAAAAACCGGTGAAGACGCCGCTAAAGATTTGATACAGGAAATTCAAAGCGGAGCATCAGTGGATATTCATACTGCTGATCAGCTACTTCCTTACATGGCAATGGCCGACGGAAAGAGTTCATTCAAAGTATCTAACATTAGCAGACACCTGCTCAGCCAAATGGATACGCTTGAAACTTTCCTCAATGTAAAATTCGGCGTTGAACGCAGAGACGACGGATATCATTTCAGCGTAAATCCTGGAGCTAAAGATGAAACCATATGTTCAGATTAACTGCGCTATGTCAGCGGATGGAAAGATCGCAGGTGAAGATCGCCGACAGGTAACGATATCATCGGCCGAGGACAAAGAAAGAGTTAAGCAACTTCGGAAAAATTCGGATGCTATACTAGTTGGCATAGGTACGGTCATTGCAGATGATCCTCATCTCACCGTCAAAGAATTAGATTACGATACTAATCCTATCAGAATAGTTCTAGACCCTGATGGAAGTACTCCAGATTCAGCCTTAGTTTTAGATGACAGGGCACCAACGATCATTGTTACGCTCAAATCGTGTAAAAAAGAATGGGATTGCGAAGAGATCATACGTACCGGCGACGAAACGATAGATCTTAAAGATCTTATGGAGCAGCTATATGAAATGGGGATCGATAGGCTACTTGTGGAAGGAGGAGGAGAAACAATATCTTCATTTTTCCGAGCTAGACTAGTGGATCGTTACACAGTATTCGTGGGTGGCCTAATTATAGGAGGCAGTAAATCGCCGACGCCGGCCGACGGGAATGGATGGATCTTTGACGGAGGAGTACCCATGGTTCTAGAAGGATCCGAAAGATTGGGCAACGGAGTCGTAATGGACTTTATATGTCCCAGATGATCATTTTTCCACGTAGTCTAGTTCAAAACTGTAATAATTATTTTCAGCTCCAAATACTTCACTTGAGACTACGACTATAGGTATTTTGTATATCGTCTCGAGTGCCTGACAAAAAAAGCCTCTTGCATACATTCCAAAGGATTCAGCGGCACCTTTGCTAACACGAAAATCAGATTTAACAACAAGTGTAAGAGGATTGAATTTGAAAACCGTGATATTACCAAGGTTTACGTAAGAATATAATTCACGTAACTGATCGATAACAACATCTATAGTCCCTTTAACGAACTTGGTCTTGAGAGCCTGTGCATGAATACGTCCGAGCCCTTCATAAAATGGAGCCAACGAAAGACCGAGACTGTCTAATGCTACAAAAATAAAGCTAGGCATGTGTCCCCCAATGAGCTCAGGATTGTCCGCCATATCCGAAAATATCTCTTTAACTTTCTCCATGGACTCTGGGTCCGGAGACTTTGTGTGAAATAAACATGGCGAGCCTATACTGTAGGTCTTCCTGCGATTGTCGTTAGGGTCGTCCTCCACTTTTATAACGCCATCATTCAACATCTTATCTAAATGAACAGACAACGTGGATTGTGCTTTACCAGTTATTTCTACCAGATCAGTCAATGAAAGATTTTTTTTAGAAAGTTCTCCAAGTATTCGTATACGTAATCCATTGGAGATGTATATCAATCCTTTTTCAGTATAGTATAATTGAAAATTATTCGATGTGTTGGCTCTCATCAACAATGGTATTACGTTGGATATAATAATCAATTACCATTAAAAAGTAGCAAAAAGAAATAGATTCGCTTTAGCAACAGATTTAACATAGTCGTAACATGTGACAACGGTAGTAACATGAAAGTAAATTGCCGTTCCGGAAAAAAGGACATAAGAGCAGTTTGGTTCGAGGAAGGAAAGGTCATGATGATTGATCAAAGAAAACTTCCTGGAAACTTACAATTTGTTTCTTTCGATAATTACAAGGACGTTGCCGAAGCTATTAGCAATATGACAGTAAGAGGTGCCCCTTCCATCGGAGCCTCTGCCGCTTATGCTATGTGTCTCGCAGCCATTTCAGGCGAAGACATA
>CAYYMA010000054.1:3825-6618 GCA_964472805.1 uncultured Methanomassiliicoccales archaeon
GACAGAATAGCAGCCAACGGCGATCTTGCGAATAAAATAGGAACTTTAGATAAAGCAATAGCAGCAAAATATTACGGAATACCGTTCTACGTAGCCGCTCCAATATCCACCTTTGATTTTTCAACTAAAACGGGAAATGACATAATAATAGAACATAGGAACGAGTCCGAAGTTACTGAAATCTGTGGGCACAGGATAGCACCTGAAGGCTCTAAAGCACTAAATCCCGCTTTCGACGTCACTACGGCTGACCTGGTATCAGGTTTCATAACCGAGAAAGGCATCCTGAAACCGAACGAGATAATGAAGGTGATGAAGTGAACGAGACATTTGGACGAGATCTACTCATAAGATTCTGTAATTTACTATATGACAGAAATCTGACCGCCTCAGCAGGTGGCAATATGAGCTTAATGATCGGCGACAGCGAAATACTAATGACGCCAAGTGGAAGGAACAAAGGACTCCTTGAGCCTGAAGATTTAGTTCTCATGGGTACTGACGGAACAGTCATCACCGGCGGTAAGCCATCTATCGAAAGCGGTATGCATTTAGCACTTTACAATCTAAATAATGAAACAAAAGCAGTGGTTCATTGTCACCCCTTATATTGCACTTCGATAGCGATCAAAGGTAAAAGGCTCAAAACTGAAATGACTCCCGAGGGAGTTCTACTTCTTGGAAAGGTGCCGATGATACCTTACTACACACCAGGATCACAAGAACTCGCAGACGCTGTGGCGGCTCATCATGGATCTAAGGCTATGTTGATGGCACGTCACGGTGCACTTACACAAGGAAAAACCGTGGAAGAAGCTTACAACAGAATGGAAGAACTCGAATTCCAGGCAAAGCTTCAAACCGTCTCGGGAAGAACAACTTGCTTACCTCCATGGGAAGTAGAAAAACTTAACAGGATGTGAAAACTTGGCGGTACTGGTCACTAAATGGTTCGGCGTATTCTTATGCGATGAGAAAACAAACAAGATAATAGACAAAACCCTAATGTCTTTGGACCCTGACCTAACCGCTGAAAAGCTGGCACTTATTCAAAAAGGACAGATACTCCAGGAAGAAAGAGATCTTGTTGCCAAAACAGGCAAAGCGTCAGTTTCAGAAAGAAGACAATCGGAACTTGGACGTCCCGAGATGTACGACTCGTCTTTCATAAAACCTGAAAACTTTGGATTTACACCAGAGATGATGCATGAAGTGATGATCCGTTTAGGGAAACTACGGACATCAGAACCTGTTCCAAGGGATAGGAACTTGGTTCAGGCGATAAGATATTTGGATAGTTTGCATGAAACATGTAACCTCATAGACGAAAGATTACACGAATGGTATGGCATGCACTTTCCCGAATTTTCAGATATTGCTAACGATAGGAAATATTCTGATCTGATAGCCAATCACGGTGAAAGAGAAGGCATTATCGAAGAATTAAATCTTAATATACAATCCATGGGAGCTGATTTTGACTCCGAAGATATGAACTCCGTCAGATCTCTGGCAGAAAATCTTTCGAACATGTATGATGAAAGAGAACGTATCGAAGAATATATCGAATCCATAGTCAAAGAAACTTGTCCGAACATGTGCGAACTTCTAGGTGGACCTTTGGCTGCTAGATTGATTTCGTTGGCAGGAGGATTGGAAAGACTTTCGTCTCTTCCTTCATCCACCGTTCAACTGCTCGGAGCAGAAAAAGCGATGTTCAGACACCTAAGGTCTGGAAAACGTCCACCGAAGCACGGAGTACTGTATCAATATCCCGCTGTTCATAGGGGACCTTATTGGCAGAGAGGGAAAATAGCCAGATCACTTGCTGGAAAGGCACTTACTGCAGCTAAGATAGACAATTACAAAGGCGAATACCGTGGAGACGTGCTCTTAAAAGAGTTTGAAACACGGGTAGAAGATATCCAACGTAGATATCCTGATCCACCAAAAAAGAAGAAATCGTCGTCGAGCAAAAAGAAACGCCCGAACAGACGATGAAGTTGATTTACAGCTTATTGTTCTTCATGGCCTCTTTGACGTCGCACCCTCTAAGCACTATGTCGGATATTGCCCGAGTTATACCTTCTACGTCCTTATGTTGGAAGATATTACGACCGATGGATACTCCACAGCCTCCAGCCTCCAATGAATCTTTCACCATTTTGAGCATTTCTACGTCAGAATCCATCTTAGGCCCTCCTGCAATAACTACAGGAGCAAGTGTACCTCTGACGATTTCACGGAAAGAATCGATATCCCCGGTGTAACTGCATTTTACTATGTCCGCACCAATCTCCGTAGCAACTCTGGCACTGTGTGCTATGAGTTGAGGATCATAAGAATTTCTGATCTTAGGCCCTCTAGGATATGCCATTACCATTAGAGGCATCCCCCATTCTTCGCACTGATCCGACACTAATCCCAGATCGTAGAGCATCTCAGGTTCGGTCTCAGCACCTACATTAACGTGCATAGATACCGCATCAGCACCCATCTTAAGAGCTTCGGCAACAGTTGCGACAAGGACTTTACTGTTACCAGTGTCGCCCATATCCGTGGATGCGGACAGGTGAAGAATAAGTCCTATGTCATTACCACTGGCACGATGACTGTAACGCACAATACCTTTATGCATAACTACTGCTGTGGCTCCACCGTTGGCGACGGCGTCCACGGTATCTTTCATATTATAGAGTCCATCAGTGGGACCTATTGATATTCCGTGATCCATGGGAACGATAACACAGTTACCGGTGGCTCTGTCCATTATCCTCTCCATTCTTACATTCT
>CAYYMA010000055.1:0-6407 GCA_964472805.1 uncultured Methanomassiliicoccales archaeon
TCGAGTCATATCGATCAACGGTCCCGCTAGAAGCGTTATGACTGCTGAACGGACGGCTCTTAACTTCCTTATGAGGATGAGCGGTATAGCCACCGAGACATCGGAAGCCATGTCCCTTCTTTCTAAAAAAGATCCTGATGCTCGCGTCTGCGGTACCAGAAAGACGACGCCAGGATTCCGCAAGTATGAGAAAAAGGCGATAAATCTTGGCGGAGGTGCCGAGCACAGATTCTGTCTTGATGACATGATACTGATCAAAGATAATCACATCAAAGCATGTGGTTCCGTAAAAAACGCCATGACCAGAGCTCTAAAGTCAGAATTCCATGTGAAGATAGAGATAGAAGTCAGCAACATACAAGATGCTGTTATCGCAACAGAGATGGGTGCGGATATCATTATGGCGGACAACATGTGTCCAGATGATGTTAAGAAGTTACGAGAAGCGGTAAAAGAAAAGAATCCGAAGGTACTTGTTGAAGCCTCGGGAAATATTACACTTAACAACGTAGCAGAATACGCTGGATGTGCAGATCTCGTATCAATGGGATCTCTAACACACTCGTCAAAAGCAATTCCTTTTTCAATGGATATGAATTAAGATTTAGTGCGATGGTATTTCGATACGTCGATATTCCAGCCCATGGCACGGGCCACTATCTCTGAGATATGCATAACAGGAAATTTGGCTGCAATGTCCAATCTGCGGAAACAGAATACGCATGATACCACTGCAAAGTCTGCTCCCGCTTCTTTGAACTGACCGACAGCGTCTTGAAGAATGTTGTTTGCAATATCATCATGTACGCCTTGGAGACCTCCTCCGCAGCACATCGGTTTGTTTATCACAATATTGGGACATTCTATCGCGTTAAGTATTTCGGACATCATATCCGACGCTTTGTGGTCTCTGGTCTTGTAAGCGTACTCTCCATGGCAACCTGGAAAAACCACGCCCTTACCTTCTACTGGCACTTTGATCAATTTCTTGATACCGTCTATATTATTGTAAAGGAATTCTAAAAGACCGTTGATATCTGCTATGCCTGCGTTCATACCTACTTTAGAAAGTCTACGCTGTGCATCGGACATTCCTTCTTCTGTCGTTAGAATATCTTTAGATAACGTAAGAGAAATGTTACATCCTTCGCATAATGTGACCAGGTTTTCTCCGTCGTTCCGAGAATGTACTATGCTTCCGACGGATTTCCACATATCTGGATCCATGGATCTTAAGCCAGTAGGTTCGAAACAACACATAGTCTCAGTCCCAGAAATCTCAATATCAAGATGTTCCGCAATGTATCTTACGGCGGACTCAACGAAAGGCAACCTTGACGTTACCGTACAACCAGGAAAAAGCTTCATTTCAAAACCTCGGACATTTCCTCAAGCTTCTTTGGAACCTCAAGCACTCTTTCAACCTTTTGAAGACCTAATGTAGCACGATCTCCATCCGTCGTGGATACGATGGACATCGTATCGCCGACCTCTTTGAATTTATTGTAAACTCGTCCAAATCTTTCTGGAACGTTGCCTTTGATCACTTCGTGATTACGTAACTCCAGTATAAGTTCCGCTACCTCTATGCCTTTCGGACATACCATGCTGCACCTGTGGCACATCAGACAGGTCCACGGATCTCCCGAATATGTTCCGTCACGTACCTCAAGAACAACGTCACTGGGAACGATCCCATTGTGTTTCGCAGACGGACAATTCCTAGTGCACTTCTTACACTGTATACAATTTTCCAGTTCGTACTTCTGAGAAAGAACAGATTGATCCACATGTGAAGACAGTTATCAAAATACATAACGCTTGTTTTTTACATAAGTTCAGCAATACACTACTATGGATACTGGTTTTGAAGATCATCCGTGTCAGATTTGCGGAAAACCGTCTAAGAATTTTGCTTTTGCTACATACGTATGTGATAACAAAGAGTGTATGGAAGCCGCTCGTATCGAACGTGGTGGACCAGGCGGTCACATAAAGAGAAAAGCTGAAGGAAAACCCATCATCCCCATAGATTTGGATGACGAGTGAATTCCTAAAAGTTATTCTTTTAAAAGGTTTCAGTGCCTGAACACACGGCATCCCGTGAACACCATAGCGATATTGTGTTCGTTAGCAGAATCAATGACCTCTTGGTCCCTGATACTTCCTCCGGGCTGTATTATCGCGGTTATTCCTGCATCAGCAGCCGTATCTACACCGTCTCTGAACGGGAAGAAGGCGTCTGAGGCCATAACACAACCTTCAGTCGACTCGTTGGCCTTCATGGCCGCTATCTTGGCAGAATCGACGCGACTCATCTGACCCGCACCTATACCTACAGCACGTTCTCCTTTCACGTAAACGACGGCGTTGGAAGTAACGTGTTTAGCAAGTTTCCAAGCAAAAAGTAAGGAATGGATCTCTTCTTCGGTGGGTGCACGTTTTGTAACGACCTTCAAATTCTTCGGGTCGATGTCTATGTCATCATCAGTCTGTACAAGCATTCCGCCTTGGACTTTTTTCATCTTGTATTCCCTGTGTCTCTGTTCAGGTCCTATAGGCATTCCTGCCTTTAATATGCGAATATTCTTTTTTGTTTCTAAAAGTTCAAGAGCATCTGGTGCATAATCTGGACATATTATCGCCTCGACAAAGTGCTTCTTGACCTCTTGGGCAGTTGCAAGATCACATTCACGGTTCAATGCGATGACACATCCATATGCGGACATTGGATCTACATCGTAAGCTGTGATGAACGCTTCATTGATCGTACCAGAAGAAGCGAGACCACATGGATTTGTGTGCTTCATTACCACTGCTGTCGGTTTTTCAAAATCCATGGCGATATCTAACGCTTTATCAAGATCCAGTATATTGTTGTACGATAACTGTTTACCATGAAGCTGCTCCGCTTTAGGCACCGTAGTTCCTTCTGTGAATGGGTCCTTGTAGAAAGCGGCCTTCTGATTAGGATTCTCACCGTATCTTAGGTCTTCGACCTTTTCACTGGGTATTGGAAAAGAAGATGGAAAACCTTCACAGAACTGCCTGTGCATCCTAGAAGAAATCATTGCGTCGTAATTAGCTGTGTTCACAAAGGCTTCAGCCATCAGCTTTCCAAGAATATTTTTAGAAACACCGCCGTTATCGTTGATATCGTTCAGAACCTCAGAGTATTGAGAAACGTCAGTTATCACAGCAACTGATTTGTAATTCTTCGCAGCCGCACGTATCATACTTGGTCCGCCGATATCGATATTTTCCACAATATCGTCGAAAGACGAGCCGTTAAGAACTGTCTCCTTGAAGGGATACAGATTAACGACCACCATATCAATCGGTTCGATATCGAGGTCTTTAATTGCATTCATATGCTCCGAAAGATCGCGACGTGCTAAGATGCCTGCGTGTATCTTAGGATGAAGAGTCTTAACGCGTCCATCCAACATTTCTGGAAATTCTGTTATTTCAGAAACTTCGGATACTTTCACACCATTATTTTTCAAAAGTTCGTACGTTCCACCGGTGGATATTATCTCTGCACCATGGGATTCCAAAGCTTTGGCAAAATCAACGATACCCGTTTTGTCGGAAACACTGATGATCACTCTGTTGATCTTTATCAGTCTAATTCCCCCATATAAGAGGCACTAATCTTAGACATACGTAGGCTCGTAATAAGATAGTTCTACTAAAATATATCATTGGGCGGCCCCGAAAGACCACCCAGAAAAAGTTTGTTCAAAAGAAGTTTTTAAACACGCGTTCAGCACGGTTCTCCAAAGTATCTACACCGGTGACCCGGCTGCCCATTTCTGTTAGTGCAACAATGTCCTCATACTCGATAGAATCAAAAGTGAATCTACGAGTTCCTGCCATCAACTGCTTAAGACCTTCTCCTAATCTATCATGCAGATAGGTGAACAATGATACTCCGCCCCATGGGATGCTCGTTCCAAGTTTCCTGTCAGGGAACATACTAGCGACGGTCTTTGCAGAAATCATGTACGTCTCAGGATTGTCGCCGTACTGTTTGACGAAACTTGCTGGCAACTTTCCGTTGGCCGCGAGATTAGCAAAATGCCGTCCCTTCATGGCCGCAGTGATCGGTGCCCTTGCCATAGCTATGGACTTGCATATTGGACCGTCACCCATATCAGAAAGGGCGAAGGCCTTGTACATCTGAGATTCGTTGACGAATCCGCCTGCGAAGGATACGTCGGGCACATACATGCCCTTGCTCTTCATTATTCTGGCACATTGCATTACTTGAGCGTACAACCAAATCGTAGGCGTACTTAATTCGTTCATATGCATGATCGGAGACATTCCCGTACCGCCTCCTGCTCCGTCAAAGGTAACAAGATCGATCTTCGCTTCGGATGCAACGTTCATCGTGAATGCAACAGCTTCAGGTTTGTATGCTCCTGTCTTCAAAAATACGTTCTTTGCTCCCATGGACCTAAGATTATCAACGTCCTCTACGAACTCCTTATGTTTCGGGAACCCGACACGGCTGTGTCTTTCGAATGATTTGAAAGCACCTGCTTTGAAAGCTTCCTGTACCGAAGGATCTTCAGGATCTGGTACGACCACGTATCCACGGGCTTTGAGTTCTAGAGCTCTTTCGATGGAGGATAATCTAACCTCGCCGCCGATGGCCTTTGCACCCTGTCCCCACTTACGTTCTATAACGTCTACGTTAAGCTTTGAAAGTGCGTACTCGTCAACACCTGCACGGATATCTTCTACGTTAGTTTGAAGAACGATACGTCCGTTCTCTCCATCCCAGAAGTCTGTGTACGACTTAACACGGAACTCCATATCCTTAGATGACTGTACTTTACCGTTTGCGTATACTGCTTCGCTGTCCATACCGCAGACGTTCTCTCCTATTACTTCGCAGATACCGGACATTGCTGCCCCGGAAGCAAGCTCGCACCAGTTGTTCTTAGCTACTGCTGTCGATCCCAATCCAGCAATATGGAACGGTAAAGACATCTTTATCGGGCTCTTTCCCCGGGATCCGATTACCGTATCCACTTTAACATTCTCGAAGAACGCTACATCAGAATCTGCTTCGATACCTTTAGCATCAAGCAGTTCCGCCATGATTTGGAAGTGTGACCAATCAAGGAAATAATTCTTGTTGGACGCTGCTGTACTCTTACCGAAGTGTTCGGGACTTGGATATAGGACCTCTCTACCTCTGAAAGCTCCTTTAGAGACCTCGCACAGAACATTGCAGTCCTCTGTGCAAACAGGACACATGCCACTTGTAGGGCATACGTCCTTGACACGGGAAACGGTATCCGTAGTAGACTTTGAATTTTCAATTGTATACATTATTTTCCTCTGTTCAGCGATTACGCCGTATAAATGCAAGTATACAGTTGTACGATATAAATTTAACTTTCGTTTGTCGATAAAATATGATATTATTAGACGTTTGTCTAATTTGATGTGATATATTTAGAGAAATGTAATGTATTGTTCATCAATAACAAAATGTAGAGAAATTTTATTAGATGGTCGTCGGAACGAAATAGAATGATATTTAGGAACATATATTGTAATGCCATCGATAAATGCAACAACAAAACATAATATCCCAACGTACTTTCCCATTTGATGAGAAAGAAGGACCTGGAGATCGCACTGGAACGCCTTGAGAAGCAGACCAAGTACGATGCGGCACTGGAACAGTATCCTACACCAGCCATCGTTGTAGCGGATATAATGTTAAACGCACACAAAATCGGCGATGTTGAAGATCTTAAGATATTAGATTTAGGATGCGGGAACGGTGTGTTCGCCATTGCTTCAGCATTGATGGGTGCTGGTGCCTCAGTTGGATACGATATTTCCGAAGATGCTATAGACGTAGCTAAAAGGAATGCCATTTCGACTGACGTAAATTCAGAGTTCTTTGTTTCGGACGTAAAGGATGTATCAGAAGGGGCGGACACAGTGTTTATGAACCCTCCTTTCGGATGTCAGAACCGAAATGCAGACCGTCCGTTCTTAGATAAAGCGATGGAACTAGCAGAATGTGTGTACTCGTTACACAAAGCGGAAACTGCGGACTTCGTTATAAAATACTGCGAAAAGAAACATAGGAAGGCGTCCATTTGTAAAATATATAAGTACGACATCCCTCATATGTTTGAATTCCATAGAGAAACGAAACGCAGCATCGAGATAGTTGTTGTAAAAATAAGGTGATTTCACATGAAAAATAAGATTGAAGTATTCCCTGGAGACGAGGTAGCTGTAGAAGAAGAGTATCTCGCATCGGACGGGACCTTCGCAGAGGACGGAAAAATATACGCGTCGCAGATAGGATATCTATTATTGGATGATGAAGAGTGCGTTGCAAGGGTCGTAACACCGAACCCGCCTAACAT
>CAYYMA010000056.1:0-6393 GCA_964472805.1 uncultured Methanomassiliicoccales archaeon
GCCATCAAGAACGCCAAGATCAAAGGGATCGACGGCATCGAGAGGGCAGTCATCAGTAAAAGTAAAGATACTGGTAGGTACGAGATCGTCACAGAAGGAAGTAACATGAAAGAAGTGCTGAAGGTCGAAGGTGTGGATTCACCTAATATCATGACCAACAGTATACAGGAAGTCGCCGAAGTGCTAGGCATAGAGGCGGCAAGAAATTCCATTATCCACGAAGCCGAGGGAACCCTCGGAGAAGCGGGTCTGGACGTAGACATCAGGCACATTATGCTTGTTGCCGATCTTATGACCAATGACGGACAGGTCAAGGCCATAGGACGTCACGGAGTTTCTGGAAAGAAATCATCTGTTCTAGCAAGAGCGGCTTTCGAAATCACCACCGCGCATCTAATGCATGCAGCGATGGTGGGCGAAGTCGACCACCTTGAAGGAGTAACAGAGAATATCATAGTAGGGCAGCCGGTCACACTAGGGACCGGTGCTGTAAACCTGGTTTACACACCCAAGAAAAAAATAAAGAGGGATGAAGAATGAGCGATGAGAAAATCGACATAGGCAGGGCGCTGAAGGCGGCCATTACTACAGGCAAGGTCGAATTCGGCGTAGACCAGACAGAAAAAGCCATAAAGGCAGGGAAAGCACAGATGATAATCTTGGCTAGGAACTGCCCCAGTGAAACGCTTAACGGAGAGGCGGGCGTAAAAGTCCACCGCTACGTTGGCAATAACATGGAGCTCGGTGCTCTTTGTGGTAAGCCCTTTTCTGTTTCTGCTCTCGCTGTAATTGACAAAGGTACTTCAAACATACTTACGCTGTGAGATAAATGCCAACTGAAATTGTCATAACCGATGATACTCTGAGGTACATAGCACTGTTCCAGGAGGTCACCCATACGAACGCAATAGATTGTATGGACACTCCGGACAAGCTTGTCTTCGTAGTGGAGGCTGGCCAGGGGAACCTGGCCGTAGGTAAGAAAGGGGATCATATGATCAGGTTGAAGGAACTCACTGGTAAGAATATCCAAGTGGTTGAACATTCGACGGATCCAGAACAGTTCGTGATGAACGTCTTTCATATCTATAAACCTCAAAAAGTATTGATCGAAAAGCGCGGGGAAATAACTCACGCCACCATTACTGTGGACCCTGAGTCGAAAGGCAGGGCCATCGGTAAAGAAGGTAAGAACCTTCGTATCGCCAGGGACATCGTGAACAGGCATCACGAGATACAGAGTATCAGCGTAGACTGATCAGCGGGCATGGCGGCCGAGAGGCATCCTCTCGACCTCCAGCCTGTCCGCGGTAGGATATTCTTCGATGATGTAGCATTTGTACGGTAGTTCGTCCGCTATCTCCTGGAGTATCCACGGGGCCGTTTCCATGCGATTCTTACTAGTGTCTATGAATATGAGAGAGTCTGGCACGTCGTATTCTGTTCTTAAAAATTCTGCGGCTTCATTAAGATCATCGGCATAAAGCAGGCCTTTTAGTATGGTGCCGTCGTCGGTCACTATTTCATAATCTTTTGCTGTGTGCTCTGCTCTTCTTATCAGACGTCGTCTCAATTGTGTGCCGTCCTTAAACGATGAAGAACAGAAATGTATCCTCTCGCCGGGGTGTGCATCGATAAGTGCCAGCGATACCTCTTCTGATCCCTTTATTGCTGACGAAATATGGTCTTTTAGAAGGTATCCATTATCCTTCATCATATCCCAATTACTTTCTGAGAATTCTAGTTCGTTTAAATTGACGAATGAAACTCCTGCCGAGAATGCTTTGGATATCATCGATTCTAAATCTTTTTCCCGCCCTGGTAACGATGGAACCTCGATTCCGACGTCAAGACCTTCGATAGAAACAACTTTTTTCAAATCTGACGTATCAAAGTTATTCCATTCATTCTCGCGAGGATGAAATCTTACCTCGTCAAGTCCAGCATCTCTAAGAAGCCGTATTTTTTCGGGATCTATCATTGAAGTGTATAGATGAATGTGATGTTTCGGACCAAAATGGTTTTTCATTAAAAGTATGTAATGTAACGTTAGGTCGATGTCACACAGAGGGTCTCCACCAGTGATACCTGTACCCATAGCGTCCATAGCTTCAGCTTCTCCGATCACGTCTTCATCTGATGAAACTTTAAGCTCATTTGCATATGTGCCAGCTCTACCTTTGCGTTCCAAGGAAACAGGACAATATTTACATCCTGTATTACATTTACCTGTAACAAAAAGGACCATTTTAGATCCTTCAGAACAAAACTTGCATCCTACGGCGACGTCTCCATCAGCTGCAGACCCGCATTCTAACTTCCTTAGCACCATGACGTTCAATCTCTCCAACGTATTATTAACTCTTGTAGAAATAACGGCATGATGAAGAAGGACACACGTCTGGTACTTGCACTCGACGAGACCGATGGTAAAAAAGCTCTAAAGATTGCAGATTCGGTATCCGAGTTCGTAGACGCAATAAAGATCAACTGGCCGTTGGTCTTGTCCTCTGGCCCTGATATGATAGATGAACTTGCTGAACGCGGGGACGTAATATGCGATTTCAAAGTCGCAGATATACCGAATACCGTTAGCTTAATCGTAAAGAATTGTGTTTCTCGTGGGGCCTCAGCTATTATCGTTCACGCGTTTACTGGTGAAGATTCTTTAATTGCAGCTGTGGAAGCTGCTGGTAATGCTGAAATATTTACTGTCGCAGAAATGAGTCATCCTGGCGGAAAAACGTTTACAGCAAAGCATGCAGAGGAAATGGTCGAGATGGGTGTGAGATGCGGAGTTTCTGGTTTTATAGCACCTGCGACCAGACCTGAAAGGATAGCCGCCATACGTTCTGTTGCCGGTAATAGAACAATATTGTCTCCTGGTGTAGGTGCACAGGGTGGTAGTGCCACATCGGCAATAATGGCAGGTGCGGATTACGTGATAGTCGGACGTGCCATCTACGATTCAGAAGATCCTTGTGCTTCGGCGAAGAAGTTCAGAGACCAAATACGGGAAGTCCTTTGATCGTTTTCATCTATAATTTATATTTCTCGCCCGTAAACATATAAATAGGCAATCAAACATCAATCGCCACTTCAAGGACGGAGACCTTTATAATGCGTAAACTCGGAAAAGAAAATGCTTCCATGACAGGAAGAAAGGTCCTCACCGCCGATCGAGATGGCGAGGGATCATGGATAAAAAAACATTGGCTATCGTTGACGCTTCTTATTTTGGTAGCGCTCACTTTAGTAATCAGAATAATATTTTCATACGGCTTGTCTGCTGGAAACAACTTTGCGTTGTCCGGTGCAGGTGCCGCTGAACATCAACACACTATCGAAAGCATCCTAATGGGGACGTTCGGGTTTTCCGACCCTTCGCTTAACTACCCATATGGCGGTGCACTTATTCAGCCTCCTTTGGTCGATATGATCTTGGCAGGTTTCGCATGGATAATCACGCTTTTCGGAGTCTCCGTATCTACTGCTTCAGCTGGTGTTCTGGCCTTCTCCGGGCCTATAGCAGCAGCAATCACAGTAGTTCTCGTTTACATTCTTGGAAAAGAAATGTTCGACAGGACCATCGGTATAATTTCTGCGTTGCTTTTTGCTACGTTACCTTTGTCGATCGTCATGTCCGTGTTTTCTAACGGTTCAGGTATGAGCGTGGTTCTACTGTTCTTCGTGGTAGCAATGATTTTCGTCGTCAAAGCGATGAAGGCAATCGAAAGATCAGAACGTGGATTCAAAATAGCTTTTACAAAAGATGTGTTAAAATACACAGTTCCAGCGGGAATCATGTTCGCTGCAATAGCGCTTTCCTGGAACGGATTCGGCATGTTGATCACACTTTTGGTATTCATGATGGCCGCTCATGCGATATTATTGCAATTGAGGAGCAGGAACTTCGGCACCTCTCTTGGCGCTTATGTCACTATGATTCTTCTTACAATATTCATTTCGCTTCCTTACTATGTTGCAGCTGGTTTGTTTACATACGTGTTCACTGGCCCCTTGCTATTATCAGCAATATCGATAGTCGGTGTTTTGATACTCTACGTAGTCAGGAAAAGGCCTAAGATACAGTCTTTCGTTATTCCTATAATCGCATTGATTGCTATTTTTGCTGTATTATATCTGGTATCGTCCACTTTGTTTAATGACGTCGTGTTAGGTAACCAAATCTATGAGACGTCCTTGATTGCTTCATTATTGGCATCACAGAGCGTCTCGGTATCATACATGGCCACGTTCTACGGATGGGCCACGGTTTGGATGCCCTTCATTATCGTTACTTACATGTTGTATAAGTTCGGTAAGAAAAATCATTCTGAATTCCAACTTATGACGGCACTCTGGATAATCGGCCTGTTTATTCTGAGCTGGTTAAGTTACGATAATGCTGTAATGGCTGGTGCAATGTATGCCATTGCAGCGGCAGCCGTTCTCGTTAAACTTTATCGTTACATCAACATGACCGATTATTTCCTTACCATACGTGGAGGAGGTTGGAAAGCAAGTCTTAAGAAGTTCCTTAGGCCTGAGCCGTTCATATCCCTAGTATGTATGCTATTCTTGGTGATAGCACCTAACGCTATGCTGTTGGCGGATGCTAGCACTTCTGACAACCGTGATGGTGAAGTCAGTGCGGGATATTTGGGTGGTATCGGCTATACCGTTGATACGGACGAATATAACCCGCTGAATATGATCTGGGATGATTATTCAGGTGAAGTAAAGGAAGGAGCCGTAGTTACATGGTTCCAAGATTCATCTACAGCTGCAGACAGAGGCAATTTCACTTCGGTCACAAGTAATTCTGGTCAAGGTGCGTCAGCAGCATCCAATATAATGTTAGCAGATGGTTCGGCAGGAGCCCTCGCTGCGATGGCTTTACGCATGATAATGGGTGAAGGCGTTGCAAAGTACCAAGTCAATGCTAATACGATTGATTTGGCGATACTAACGGGTGTTGCAAGCATTATTAACGATCCTACAGGATCTAAAGATAAAGTTCTCAAGAACCCAGACATTTATCCTGGGGTGTCTGCGGACATCAACGATGAGAACGCGATTTACATGGTTGCCGTCAAATACATAACCAATGAATTGACAGAAACCGGAGTTTACGATTTCTATGATTATATACGCGGAGAGAGCAACGGTGCAATAGCTTATGTTGCTCTTAACGCAGGAATGATCCCGTTATTCCAAAGGGATGGATCACAATTCCCTACGATCGCGTATCTTAACGATTATAAGATGGATTCCAACGGTGCCGCAACCAAATATTTCGCATACGGATACAACGGTGTCAGCTACACTGATGCAATGTATGAATCATTCATTTGGAAGAGTCTGTTCGGTATCAACAAAGAAACAGGCATTACTTCTAACATAGCCATGGACCTTGTGTTCAGCGATGGTACTGTGAAAGCCCAGCCTGGTCTCGGACTAAGCGGTTTTGACGTTGATTCTTGGTATGTTAAATACAATCCTGACAACGAAGCAAACCTATACGATGACGGTTGGACATTCATGGACGCCAACGATGCTATTGACGAACAGAAGCACAATGGCGGCCTGATCAATTACTTCTCTAGTGTCGTTATGATGAAAGTAACGGACAGAAACGCAATAGATTCACAGAACGGCGTTATTACTTACGGTGCTGAGCCTTTAATGGGAGCTAAAGTTGCAGTGTTCGAAAAAGATGGCAACGGAATGTTCGTTCAGCGTTCAACCTCCTTCACTGATGAAGATGGTAATTATTCTGTAAAAGTGCCGAATACCGGTGCTGATTACGAGATCAGAGTATATACAGCCACGAACAAGACCGTCGGCGGAACATACGTCGGTGTCATCACGGCTCCGAACGTCAATCTTTCAATAACAACGTCGACGATCTCTGGAAGCGTGGAAGGTTATGCCGGCGGAGTTACGTTAACCGCAATAGGAACGTATTCTGGAGTGAAAGTAGATACTACGACTTTACTTGATGGTACTTATAATTATAATCTCTTTAATTTGCCCTCTGACGAATACGTCATAACAGCAAAACTTGGAACACATACGATCGGCACTCAGACATTCACGATATACCCCGGATCTAATTCTGGAGTGGACTTTGAACTATCTGGTGATCTGGTCGTAACGGTCAAAGACATGTACGGTGCACCTGTTTCTTCCGTAGAGACTGTAGTCGTAGAAAGCAAGCTTAGTGGAACCATATATGAGAAAGCAACCGCTGATGGAATAGCGGAATTCACAGTTATGGCAATGGTCAAAAACATTGTGAACTCTGGTGAATATATTGTTTACGTTAAGGAAAAGATAAGCACATCCGCTAATGTAAAAGTCAACGGGACCGCTGTTACGAAAACTGAT
>CAYYMA010000057.1:0-6340 GCA_964472805.1 uncultured Methanomassiliicoccales archaeon
GTAGTGGATACAGGCAAAGCTAATGCAATTGCATCTAACATATCCCTGAACGTAGCATCATTTGGAATTATGTCTGGCTCTCTTCCTAATAAGCGTAAAGCTTCGGCCGTAGGCTTACCAATGACTGCAATTTTAAGATTGCCCATTAACTTTTCAGTCGTCTCGTCTCCAACCTGTCGATTGAGATGAGAATAGAATATTCGGGCGGACATTGGACTTGTAAAAGCCATTGCGTCTATACGACCTCCTTTTATGGCCGTTATGAGATGTAATAGACTATTGGTCATTCCGAAGTCCTCTAGCTCGTATGTCGCTATTTTTATTACATTGGCACCAGCTTCTATAAGTCCCTCATACAATATTTTAGAACCTCGGTCTGATCTCATTAGAAGTACAGTCTTCCCTTTTACAGAATCTTTTAAAAGTTCGACTATTCCAGCGGATGAAAATTCTTCTGGTATTGCATCAGTAGTAATACCTACGGAAGTAAGTGCCTTCTCTGTGCTTGGACCTATTGAAATTATCTTAACTTTATCAAACAGTTTTGCAAAATCGTCCCCGTATTCGTTTAAACATTCTTCAACAGAAGTGATAGAACCGAATACAACAACAGATGCTTTACCCGATGAAAGTAATTCTCTGGCACTTTCAAACTCTTTTTTTTCACCAGGGATTATTTTCATTGATGGAGCAGCGATAACGTTAAAGCCCATATCCTCTGCCTCTTTTACAGATTCCTTCAATCTTTTTATCGGTCTTGTGAAACCTATCGTAGTCATTGCAGATCTCCAAGCTTTTCGCGCAGGGATGCGACACTGCCGATTACCATTATTCCTGGCGGCTTCATCTTTTTTTCTGAAATGACGTCAGCAAGTTTTGAAACAACCGTAACTTCAACACGCTGTTCTGACGTAGATCCGTCAGTAATTATCGCGGCTGGAGTGTCCGAAGGCATTCCTCCGTCAATAAGACCTTTTGAAATAGAGCCAGCGTTACCTAGACCCATTAGCACCACTATCGTGCCATGACTTTCAGCAAGAGCCTTCCAGTCGATCCTGTCACTTTTACGGTCTTCTTTTTCGTGACCGGTAACAAAAGTAACCATAGATGCATGATCTCTATGAGTAACTGGAATACCTGCAAGCTCGGGTACTGATATGGAAGATGAAACACCTGGCACAACGTGAACCTCTACACCTGCGTCACGTAATTCTTCTACTTCCTCGGCTCCGCGACCAAATAAGAATGGATCTCCGCCCTTTAGCCTAACGACCGTCTTACCCTCGTTAGCATATTTTACTAACAATTCGTTAGTCTCCCATTGTTTAAGGTAATGATCTCCGCCGCGCTTTCCAGCATTAACAATCTCGGCACCTTCTTTACAAAGTTTCAATAGCTCTGGATTCGCAAGTGCGTCATACATAATGACATCCGCACTTTCAAGAATTTCTTTTCCTTTTACTGTGATGAGTCCTAAATCTCCAGGCCCTGCACCGACCAGATATACTTTTCCGCTCATAATTTCAGCCTCGGTCTTTTTCCTGTTAAATAATCCGCGATGTCCAACATTTCGTCCATTACGTAATCTATAGGTATCCAAGTGTCTACCCATATTGGTTCAGGAGCATACGTGAATGATACAGCACGGACGTGAATCTCGTTACCTTTCAGCTTTGCATTGATTCCCACTGGCGATGAACATCCAGCTCCCATAAATTTCATTATTCCCCGTTCCGCTCCAGTTTCTAATCTAGATGTGTCATCGTTGATCTTTAGTAACTTAGAAATTGTCTCTTCATCATCGTCTCTGCACTCGATAGCTATCGTACCCTGTGCTGCAGCAGGAATGAAAACTTTAGGATCTAGTATGAAAGCTGGACGGTCTATTTCCATTCTTTCAAGACCTGCTTTAGCAAGCAGAATGGCATCGTACTCGTTCCTATCTAGTTTGGAAAGTCTCGTATGAATGTTTCCTCTGAGTTGTTTGATTTCCAAGTCAGGTCGCATAAATTTCAAGAGATGGGTCCTTCTTACTGAAGACGTTCCAACTACAGCTCCTTCAGGAAGATCCTCGATAGGACATGGTAAAATTACATCTTCAGGGCTGTCTCTTTTAAGAACAGCTCCGATCTTCAAACCCTCCCTTAGAGTAACTGGCATATCTTTCAACGAATTCACAGAAACATCTATCTCTTTTTTTGAAAGTGCGTCATCAAGTTCTCTTACGAAGGCACCTACTGTGCTCATTCCGCATAGTGGAGAGTTGAGATCTTTATCGCCAAGTGATTTTATCGTAATGATTTCGCACTCTGTCCCGACACATTTTTCCTGAAGTTGTTTGATAAATATCTCGGTTTGTCTAATTGCTAGTTTACTTTCCCTTGTTCCAACTATCACAGTTTTACCTCTTTTAGGAATGAATCGAAAGCATTTGTTAATTTGACAATATCTTCAGAAGTGTGTGCAGTAGATACAAACCAACTCTCCATCGCCGAAGGTGCCAGATATATGCCCTTGTTAAGCATATAATCAAATAACTTTCCAAAAACAGTACGATCTGCATTCAATGCTTCAGTGCCGTTATTTATCGAATCGTCACCGAAATAAACCATCAACATAGAACCAATACCGTTGACACAACCGCTTATTTTGTTATCAACTAAAATATCAGAAAGAGATTTTTTAAGTTCTTCGGAACGATTATTGAGTTCATTATAACGTTCTGACACGTATTCAATCTGAGCTTTTCCTGCAGCCGCTGAAACAGGGTTACCTGCATATGTGCCAGCTGCATAAATTTTACCTGACGGGGCGATCATATTCATTATCTCATGCTTTCCCATAAACGCCGAACCTGAGAATCCTCCGCCCATGATCTTGGCACATGTTGTCATATCAGGAATTACGTTGTAAAGTTTTTGTGCACCGCCTTCAGATAACCTGAATCCTGTTATGACCTCATCGAATATCAACACAGTATCGGTTTCTTTGGTTATCTTGCGTACTTCTTCGAGATAACCTTTGTTCGGAGTTACTACACCTATGTTACCCAATACAGGTTCCATAATGACACATGCTGGCTTCTCAGCATCTATTACTTCGACTAGTGATTCAATATCGTTGTATTCTGCAACGAATGTATTTTTTACTACTTCCTTTGGAATTCCTTCGGAACCTGGACGACTTTTATATCCTTCGTCTCGATCAGCCAAAACGGAATCATGAGCTCCATGGTAACCTCCGTTCATTTTTACTATCCCGTCTCTTTTTGTAAATCCACGGGCCGCACGTATTGCGTGCATTGTAGCTTCAGCACCAGAACACGCTAAACGTACCATTTCTGCAGACGGTATTTTTTTAGAAATAAGCTCTAACAGTTCAAGCTCAATCTCCGATGGTGCTCCATACAGCGTACCTTTGTACATCTGCTCTTTTACAGCATTGAGAACGTAATCACAAGCATGTCCGGCAATCATTGGACCGTAAGACATACAATAATCGACGTACTCGTTTCCGTCAACATCCCTAATCTTACTGCCCTTTGCACTTTCAATAAATAATGGATTAGGTTTGAAAGCTCTAACGGGACTGGACACTCCTCCAGGAGATATTTTCATTGCTCGGTCGTATAATTTAGAAGAACGTGTCATAACATCAATTTCCTTGCAGCTTTTTCTGCGTAATATGTAATAATAATATCTGCACCTGCGCGTTTGATTCCTAACAAAGATTCCATCATAACCCGATCTTCATCAATCCATCCGTTACGGGAAGCAGCTTTAATCATAGCGTATTCACCCGAGACTTGATAGGCTGCTAATGGTAGGTCAAACATATTGGCTGCATCGCGGATTATATCAAGATAAGGGCCAGCGGGTTTTACCATCATCATATCTGCACCTTCGTCAACATCCATCTGAATCTCTCTGATGGCTTCTTTGCGGTTGTTACAGGGCATCTGATAGCCTGCACGGTCTCCTGAACTAGGAGAAGAACATGCGACGTCTCTGAATGGTCCGTAGTACGCACTGAAGAACTTAGCACTGTATGCCATTATTGGGATTTCTTTAAAATTAGCATCATCTAACGCTATTCGAATAGCTGATATCTGGCCATCCATCATTCCACTAGGAGCGATTATGTCTGCACCAGCTGAAGCTTGTGATACTGCAGTCTTAGCGTAAAGTTCCAGAGTCTCATCATTCTTTACCCAACCTTTACCATCAAGAACGCCACAGTGTCCATGATCAGTATATTCACATAAGCATAAATCAGCAATAACGAGAACGTCTGAATTCTCCTTTAGTCCAGAAATAGCTTTTTGAACTACGCCATGTTTGGCGTAAGCTTCAGTGCCAGTAGGATCTTTCTTTTCAGGTATACCAAACACAAGCACCGAGTTAACGCCTGAATCCTGTATTCCATTGGCTATACTATCGTAACCACTTAACGGGAACGTTCTGACACCTGGCATTGAGTCAGTAGTTTTTTCTTTGTTGATATTCTCATCAAAGAATATTGGTAGAACGAACTCGTCTGGATGCAACCTCGTTTCCGTTGTTAAATCCCTTACTCTCTTGTTCTTCCTCAACCTTCTCATGCGTACATTTGGATACATTTTCATTAACTCCGAACAACTCGGCTACATTATCGCAGATATCACTGCGACCGTTTCTTGACGCCACTCTAAGGTTACGATAAACCTCAGTAGTTATTTTATTGATTATTGCTCTAGACATGTCGTCCATAACTTTATTTGGATCTGTAGATCTAGATTTAGATATAGCTGTATCCAGCTCCACATCACGTATGTCAGATAATTTTAAGCTTATTTTACGTATTACCTCGTCGGCATGACGTTCTTTTCGCTCACAGTCGATCTTCACCAGTTCTTCTTTTAAGATTCTCTCTGCTTCGTGGATCTCATTCCTACGCTTGTTGGCGTTCTCCATGGCGATACGCTCAAGGGAATCCATTGTATCAAGCTCAACGTTTGGAACTTCTATAACGTCCTCAGACACATTCCTTGGTAAGGAGACGTCAATAATCAAAAGCTTCTTATCTGGACGTCTTTCCATTATTTCTTTTACGTGCTCCAATCTTATCACGGGATGAGGTGCAGAAGTTGCAACGAGTACAAGATCGCTATACTCCATAGCGTCAATCCTACGACTCATTGGTATTGCCGTTCCACCTAGAGCGGCAGCTAGTTCTTTTGCACGCTGAAACGTTCTATTTGAAACAAAGACTGTATTAGGATTCTTACCTACCAAATTTTTAGCTATTACTGCAGCTGTGTCACCAGCTCCAAGTATTGTGATATTTTTGTTATCCAACGATCCAAGTTTCTGTATTGCTAATTCTACCGCTGCAGAACCTACGGATACGGCACCTTTATTCAATGCCGTCTCAGATCTGACACGTTTTCCTACGGTGAGTGCACGATTGAACAGGTGGGACATCATTCTTCCTACATGACCTTCACTTCGTGCTTTAGAATATGAGACTTTGACCTGATGTTGTATCTCGTTCTCTCCCACCATAAGTGAATTTAATCCACAAACGACTCTAAACAGATGACCAATACTATCTGAATTCTCAAGTACGTATGTTATGTCTCTCGCATCATAGGGAAAAATATCTTTTATTATGCTTTCAAATGCTTTACGAACCTCTTTATTGTCGCCAGTTGCAACATAGAGTTCAAAACGATTGCAAGTGCTGATTATAACGTATTCATTTATCGCGGATATTTTTGATATCCTGGATTCAATCACGTTTTCCAATTTTGGAACAATATCATGAAGACTTTCGGTACCGTCTGCGGACTCGTGGGTAGCATGAAGACTTATAATCATTTGAGTCCGCCTTCATTCATCGCTTTGTCCATAGCACCTTGAACATTACCAGAACTAAGCATATCCCATATCCCCTGATCGTTAATTATCTGTGCCATAAACTCGGCTCTTTTAGGCTGAGTAGGTATCTGTTCCATTACCTTAGACCTAATGTTTACCAAAAGATCCAGCATACATTCATATGAACCATCCAGAAAATTATCAATTTGATTTATTATGTAAGGCGGAAACGCAGGAGCACGCCCCTCCGAGGAAACCGTTACAGTAAATCCGCCTCTACGAAGTGTGGACGGTATCAATACATCCCCGCCTCCGTGTGCGGAGTTCACAAGTATCCCCTTTTCCATGGCGATATCTCTTATTATACCGTTAAGAACTTTGGAACTTGTGGCGGCTATTACCATATAAGCACCGTCCATAAACTGGCTGGGGACAAAAAGCATTAAATGCCGCAAAGTTGCTTACCAAGTCCACAAGTGATA
>CAYYMA010000058.1:0-6322 GCA_964472805.1 uncultured Methanomassiliicoccales archaeon
AAAGCTCTCGGATACGAAGATCCAGAAGTCTACAAATTTATGTATAAGGCATTGAGGGCCATCGGATCCAATATGGGTCAGGGCGAGCTTTTGCCCATAGTGATGGAAACTGGTCAGGCGAATTTAAAATGTATGAAGATCTTGGATGAAGCTAACACCAAGACCTACGGAATCCCTGCACCTAACACAGTACCTATGAAGATCGAAAAAGGTCCGTTCATCATTGTAACTGGACACGACCTCTTGGATCTTAAAGAACTTCTTGAACAAACTGAGGGTAAGGGCATAGGCATCTACACCCACGGCGAGATGCTTCCAGCCCATGGATATCCTGAGCTTAGAAAATATAAGCACCTTAAGGGTAATTTTGGAACTGCATGGCAGAATCAGCGTGATGAGTTCGATGACGTGCCTGCACCTATACTTTACACAACGAATTGTCTCATGAAACCAAAGGATAGCTACGCTGATCGTATATTCACTACTGGGCCAGTAGCATACGTTAACACGGCACACATTGATGACAAAAAGGATTTCACTCCTTTGATCAATATGGCGTTGAAGTTAGGAGGCTACAAAGAGGACGTACAGATGACCGGCGTGAACGGCGGTAAGACGATGACCACAGGATATTCGTCAGGAACTATTCTATCTGTTGCCGATAAAGTAGTGGAAGCAGTAAAAAGCGGAGCACTAAAACATATATTCCTCGTCGGAGGTTGTGACGGTGCAAAATCAGGAAGGAATTACTTCACCGATTTTGTTAAGAGTACTCCTAAAGATACTCTTGTATTGACATTGGCTTGCGGAAAATATAGATTTAACGATCTGGATATGGGAGACATCGGCGGAATACCGAGACTACTAGACGTTGGTCAGTGTAACGATGCCTATGGTGCAGTAGTCGTAGCTTTGGCTCTGGCAGATGCATTCAAGTGCAGTGTCAACGAGCTCCCATTGTCTATTGTGCTATCGTGGTATGAGCAGAAGGCTGTTGCAATATTGTTGACGTTACTGGACCTGGGTATTCAGAATATGTACCTTGGACCTACGCTCCCGGCATTTGTTTCGCCTAACATTTTAAATTATCTGGTGGAGAATTTTGGTATATCGCCGATAAGCACTCCAGCTGAAGACATGAAGAAGATGCTCGGATAAGAGTAAAATAAAAACATTTTATCGCGACAGTGTCGGTACTATGTGCTGACATTGTCGCATTATTTTAATCTTATTGAGGTGGTCCAAAAGTCTCTCTAATGAGATTTATGTCTATCGTATTCATGCATATTTTTGATGCAATTTCTATGATGCCGTCTATCGCCTCAGGAGGCATTATTCCACTTACCGTTAAACGTGAAGGAAAAAGATATGGTGAATCGACAGAATATTCTTCAAGCCAAGCTCTTCTTGATTCTAGATACGCTGCAAAGATCTCTGTCGTGGTCTTGTGTAAAGTTACTGAAATACACGAATTTCCATTAATTCCTCTTGAACGACAGGATATGATGCCGATACTCGGAGCATAATCCATATTCTCCATTTCCAATGTTCTAACGTCCTCGGGGCTTAGCCCCGTGTCGGCTATGATCATTAAAAAAGCAAATGATCTTATCGTTTTGTAATCGGAACCGATATGTGATATAGCTTCATTTCTCAGGCTGAAGTATGGTTGTAATGCTCGTCCATTTTCACGCTCTGTGCCCAATCTATCCTTCTTTTGTTTGTCCATGCTTACCACATAGACGTAAACTGGATATCTCCAATTATATCGGTAGAGCTACAGTTAGTTTAACTCTGCCAATAACTTCGTGCGGATTCACCCATCATAATAGCATTCTCATCAGGAGTCTTCAACGGCATTTCGCATCCCGGGGCTAGAATAAGCCCACCCTCTGAACCAGCGGCTTCTATGACCCGATAGCTTTCTTTCTTTACTTTTTCTGGAGTGCCCATCATCATTATCGAGACCGGATCCACGTTACCCATTATCGCCATATCTCCGGCACTTTTTCTTGCAGCAGCAGGATCTACGGCGTGATCAAAACTAAAGCAATCTGTGCCGATCTCTTTCAATAAGGACATAGTGTTCAATGTGTTACCGCAGATATGTATGAACGCTGGCACGTTCTGATATGATTTGGTGTCTTTAATCACACTACCTATAGCTTTGTATGAATAATCGTGGAACATTTCTTTTGATATCAGGTCCTCAGAAGAGGTGGGGTCGGCCATCCACATAACTGTAGCACCAGCTTCAATCATACGCTGTTCCATCAAAGTAATAAAATCCGTTACTTTTACAACGGCATTCTTTACTGAGTCTGGCTCTGTGATCATTCGAAACATCATATTCTCGGCACCCATAAGATATCCTGCCATCGTCAATGGACCCCATGATAGGCCACAGATGTGTAAATCCTCGGGAATTATTCTCGCTGTTTCTTCAAGACTTTCAACAAAGACTCTTGTGAAATTTGGACATTCCGACGCTCTAAAGGGATCGAAAAGTGCCAACCCATCTAGATCCTCAGGTGTTTTGATAATAGGTTCTGGAACCATTCCATAATCGTCTTCGGGGAATCTTACTTTAGCTCCAAAATCTACGAATGGAACTTGTGAATCTAGAACAGGTTTTACAAAATCTGATCGAGTTCTCATCGCATAATCGACCGAGACCTTCGCAGAAATAAGGGGATCGTTACGGGCCTGTGTAACCGTGTAACCAGCACTGTGTGCCGCTGTGACCACGGCAAAGTTGTTGACTGGGGTGCGTTCGATCAACTCAAAATTCAAAGCGGCCTCTACCGCGTCCCTATGTCCAGCATCTTTCAATATAACACCAGCGACGCAAGTAGAGTAAGAGATATTAACTATTCCGATTAACGACTCCTTTCACAGAGCTTCGAGACACGGTAAGTAAATTCAGAGGTAGAAAGTTCTCCTCCAACGTCCTGGGTCTTCATGCCCTTCCTGTACGCGGAACGGACGGCGTTACGTATCTTGTCTGCCTCTATTTTCAGATTAAAATGATCAAGGACCATTGCAGCTGCTAGAATACATCCAGTAGGGTTGACGATGTCCAAATCTTTTAACGATTCCACTGGGCCATGCATAGGCATGAATATGCCTCCAGTATCGCCGAGATATCCTACGCTCGTTAGATATGCACCGCCACACATTCCTGTTAGAACTCCAGATATCGCGTTACTGTATGGTATCGGAGTGATTATTACATCTGCTATGGATGGGTCCATAATCAAATTGGATATTGCTTCTGCAACATCCCTATCTGAAATCACGAATTCGGATGCAGCTAATTCTTCGTAAAAAATGTCTGTGAACATGGAATCAGCATATCGGTTGAGTTCTAAATCTCTAAGACAAACTATTTTTCTTCTATTTTCGACCGCCGCTATCTGTCCTGCCATCCTAATTACTTTTTTACAGCCAACAGCGTCAATATATGATTCTACACTGACACCTCTTAACGTTTCTATTTCATTAGATGATCCTACAATTTGAGGATTGCACGAAATAAGTATGCAGTCTAATCCTTGAACTCCGATCCCGTCACTGAGAGGCTGAAATTGTCTAAGTACTGTACTCATATCAAGTTGTTTTTTCAGAGTTGCTAGAGGATCCCGATATTTCCTTTCAGTTACCCGACTATAGACCGGAGTAGCAATGATTGCATCTGCTTTAGATGCCGCATCCATAGTCTCCGGCGGAAGATAATAGCCCGTTTTTTCGTAAGCTGAAGCACCTATTCTAGCGAACTCTATGTCTATGTCGCTTACCGCTCTAAGTATGGCGACAGCGGCGTTGGTCACTTCTCTGCCTACTCCATCTCCAGGCAGAATAAGGACCTTTTTCAACGTTTCACCTCAAAGCAACCTATCTGTAAGGCCAGCATAGATCAACGGTAACGTTATCGTAGCATCTCCTTCGACGGTCATCTTCTTGGCATCGCTTTTTACTTTACCCCATGATACAGCTTCTCTTATCGCGGCTCCTGATAGTGAACCATCGAATTCCTGTGCCGTAGTAAGATATATGCAATAGTCTAGACCGCCACGGAACTGGCTCCACCAGATAACGTGGTGCTTTGATATGCCGCCTCCTATGATGATGGCTCCCGTATATTCGGCACTGTTAGTGATCTCAGCGAGCATCTGTTCATCGCCAAAGAGATCTATCCTCAGGTCACGGTGCATCTGGTAATATGTCCATAACTGTGAACCAAACGATCCGTCGGTAATTCCTGGAACTACGATCGGGATCTTATTGATATGACATTGATAAAGCAAACTGTCTTCGTCATGAGGCATTCTTTTTCCGACCTCGTCGATGACCTCATGAGTAGTTATGTCGCGGCGTTCAGCAAAGATCTCTTCGAACATTGGTAAAAGGTTATCTTCAAGCACAATACCGTAGCAAGAATCGGGAACGAGAATGTTTCCAAGTCTGCTTACTTCGTGATCCCGGAGTTTTTCATCATCCATCATGAAATCTCCTTTGTAATAAGAAGCAAAGGTTCTGGAAATATCGTGGTCGAGTGTACCGCAGGTTGTTATGATTAAGTCTACCATTTTGTTCTTCACCATATCGACGATGACTCCTCTTGTTCCAGTAGCCATTATACATGCGGGGAAAGAAAGTATTCTTAAACATCCTTCTTTGGTGATCATAGTTTCAGCTATGTCCGTGGCATCTGCAAGTTTCTGTGCAGTAAAGCCTCCAGCACGCCCCATGGCCCTCAACATTTGGTCCACGGTCATTCCTTTTGTTACTTTGATATCCTCTACAGGGATCAGTTCTAAATCCGACATAAAAACACCTTGATATTTACGCAACCATCTGCTACTAATAAAAGGATTACCTAAGCGAGGACTGATACAATAAACATAAATCTGTTTGGTATGATTGTATCATGTGATTATAGCAGGTCGAAATCGAGATTATAAAGAGCTTTCAAATTCCCTTAGGGCCAAGAAGGTCCTTATGTTCACTTGCAACACATGCGTAAGGTTATGTGGTGGACTCGGAGGTAAAGAAGCTGCTAATAGACTATCGGAAAAATTATCTGCAGACGGGATAGAGGTCGTTGATACTTACGATGTTTCCGCTGCGTGTATAGGATCCAAAGTTCGCGGAAAACTGACTCCTTCTAAATTGGAGGAGTTCGATGTTATCCTTTCATTGACCTGCCCTCTCGGGGCCGCATGTATCGCAATGGTATCAGGTAAGGACGTTTGCAATCCTATTGAAAATATTGGTATAGGATATTTGGATGAGGACGGGGTGCCTATCGTAATATATGGATCATGTGATTTTCCTGAAGAGTCTCCAGCTGTTGAGGTTGCAGAAGAGATCGGATTGAAAATGTCACCTTTCGTGTAAATATAATAAAAAATAAGATTTTCGGGGGATCTCTCCCCCGTAATTAGTTTTAAATTACGTACAGAACCGCTGTCACCATACATATGGTGGGCAACAGTTTGATTAATACGTGTATCGAAGGTCCGGCAGTGTCCTTGAAGGGATCTCCGACGGTATCTCCAACGATTGCTGCTTCGTGAGCAGGTGAACCTTTTCCACCGTATTTTCCAGATTCGATGTACTTCTTAGCGTTGTCCCAAGCACCGCCTCCATTGTTGAGGAAGTTAGCCATAAGGAGACCGACGATGGTCGCTACCATCATTAGGGCACCCATAGCTGCAGGGGCTTCCGTAGCCATGCTTCCTGGTAGGAGGTACCTGAACATCAATCCGAATGTGATCGGTATGATAATCGGAAGTAAAGCTGGCAGTATCATTTGTTTAAGTGCACCACGGGTCGCTATGTCTACACAAGTAGCATAATCAGGGTCGGACGTTCCTTCCATGATCCCGGGGTCTTCTCTGAACTGTCTGCGTACCTCTTCTATCATCTCGCCGGCAGCTTTGCCGACTGCACTGATAGTAAGGGATGCGAAATAGAACACTAGTACACCGCCTATGAGTCCACCGACGAACACTAATGGGTTGCCGAAGTTTACGTTCATAACGCTTATAAGATCATGACCGGGTCCTTTAATATCTGCGATTATCACGAAGAATGCTGCAAATAGGAGGAAAGATGCCAATGCTGCGGAAGCCATTGCGTATCCCTTTGTAAGGGCCTTTGTGGTATTTCCAGAAGCGTCCAACAGATCTGTTCTGTCTCTGACCTCTTGAGGTTCGTTGCTCATCTCTACGATACCGCCTGCGTTGTCAGTAATAGGTCCGTATGTATCCTCGGCTAGGATGAACGCGGATGAAGCTAACATCGCAACAGTTCCGAT
>CAYYMA010000059.1:0-6256 GCA_964472805.1 uncultured Methanomassiliicoccales archaeon
TGCCATGACTGATTTGATTCCGATGGCCTTACAAGCTGAAACTCTGTGCTGTCCATCTATGAGCCGGAGGTCGCCATCACGGTCAGAAACCACAATCGGGTCAAACTCTCTTTTGTTGAAGTTCCTAACGATCTTTTGCGTGTGTGCAACATTTATGTTTCTCTGATAGTCGCCAGACTTTAAAGCGTTAATGTCTATAACTTCGTAACGTACATTGGATTTTACTTTTGCCATTTTCTATTTCTCCTTAATTTTTGAGTTAATGTTTTGCAATCTTTCGATGGCAGATTTGATAAGGCTGTTTAATTCAGGGCTTACCCTTTCGCTGATGTACTGATATTCAGCAACTTCGTTGATGAAGTATTTTATTTTTTCCGTAAGGTCTGTTATAATAGGATCAACGTATTGGATTTTACTTCCGTCACCGCTCACAGGTGACGGTTTTTTTAATTGAGCTGCAAAATCCTTGATGACCTTGATTTGTTCCAACTCTTTCTCTTCTTCTGTTTTCGGCAATTTGTTAACTTGTTCTTTTTCTTTTACTTTCTCCCTGGTCAGGTCATAGCCTTTCCGAATACTCATCTCCCCTTTTTTTACTTGTTCGTATATTTCTGGATCGCCGTTATCTTTCACCTCCTTATATCTTTGAACCGTAGCCGGAGATGTTCCGGCGAAATCAGCCAACCGCCCACGGGTTCCTTTAGCTTCACTTCCTGATCCTTGGATCACTAGGTCTGTTCTTTTACCTTGGTTTTTCTTCGAGATTTCCCTTATTTTTCCCTCTCGGAGCAAAGCCATTTCGATTTTTGCAGGGATTGACATATTCCGTCTGCCCTTTTGGTTATCAATCATCCAAACGATCGCTTCGTCTTTGTCGGCAAATTCCTTTTCTCTGATTTCAAATGGCAGGTTGTGCTCCTTGCAAATCTTGTACCGGTTGTGTCCATCTACTAACGTTCCATTCCATACGGTGAGCTTTTCAAGGCATCCCTCTTTCAAAATGTTTTCTTCCAGCAGAGAGAACTCTTCATCACTAAGTGGTGGGAAAAGTTCTTCCAGCTCTTTGTCTATTTTTAGTTCCATTCATTACCTTCCTCGATTTTAGTCAGAGTAGACTTCTAATGAGATTCGAATTTGTCTTTAAAAAAAAAGTCATAACTTTCAACCTCTAATAGTTGGGCTAATTTCTCCATATAGTCTGACCTTATTTTTTTCTCCTTAAGCCATTTGCCAAAAGTGTCCTGACCAACATTTAAGAACTCTGCGACTTCCTTCTGTGTCAATCCGCATTCTGCAATCCTTCCGCGTAGCCTATTAACCTGTATCACTTATTCACTTCCTCTCTGTTTCGAACTTGATTCTAGTATACTGGGCTAAAATTCTAATGTCAATAGAATTTTCTAATATTTTAATAGTTTTTTTCCAACAACGTGCTATTATGTAATCAAAAGAAATTATTGGAGGTAAAACATGAGAAGGGGTATGTACTTGAAATCCCTGAGAGCTGAAAGTGGTTTAACTCAGCAAGAAGTAGCTGACATGACTGGGCTTCACCACTCAACTATCAGCGCATACGAAAGAAACGCCGTAAACATTCCATCGGATCAACTTGAAAAGTTGGCGGAAATCTACGGCGTATCACCTGGAGACATAATGAGTGCTGGCTCTAAGCAACTCGATGTGTTTAAGACTTTAAAGCTTACTGTTGCCCGTGTTCAGAAAGAAACCGGTATTTCTGATTATCAGGAATTGCCAGACCAGTTGAAGGGTTTGCTTTCGACTGCAGCCCTTGAAGCTCTAAAGGCTTTTTACAATTCCCTTTCAGATAGTTAACAACGTCATCAATGGCATCTATGAAATCAGACACCACACCACCCCCTTAGAACGTTTGTTCGATACATACATCATATCCGATTGACTGGACAAATACACGGCAACGCTTTAAATTAATTTTGTGAACATTTTGTGAAAAGGAGGAAAGCCATGAAAACAAGGTTGGATGGTGAGGGAACTATATCATGGAACGCTGCAAGACAACGCTATATAGTCGCTGTATCAGTCGATGGCAAGCGACCGAGTGTTAGCTGCAAGACAGAAACCGAAGCAGTAAAAGCCTTGCAGGAGCTTCGGAGAAGGTACGGACTGATTAAATATTCCGGAAGTATGCGGTTCGGTGATTGGTATGAAGAGTGGCTGTTTGAGGTCAAGGCGCACTCTTTGAAGCCCCGATCCATAGCAGATTATAAAAACGTTTTCGACAAACACATAAAAGAATATCCCATCGCTAACATGGCATTGGCTGAAATCACGAAAATGGATGTCACAAAGCATTTCAACGCATTAGCTAAAGATGGGAAGTCGATACAGACAATTAAAAAGGTTAAGTTGAGAATGTCGGCAGCTTTTAATTCCGCTGACGATTATATAGAAAAAAACCCTGTAACTCACGCAACGTTGCCAAGGGCGAAAGACAACACAAGGGTTTATCACCGCAAGATGGAAATAGTAAACCTCGACAACGTGTTCAGCAAGGAACAGCAACAAAAGCTGATTAAGGCGCTTGGTGACGATTGGTACTGTGACTTCCTGCTGTTCTTTATCATGGGTTCAGGGCTTAGAATCGGTGAAGCGCTGGCGTTAAACTATAACGATATCCAAGATGGTACTGTGCGTATTAATAAGGCAGTCCAGCGGACACCTGTCATAGTGGACCGAAAAGTCACAGGCTATGTTCGCCAGACCGACACACCGAAAACGGAAAACTCAATCAGAACGATTCCGATACCACCTTTATTAGTTGATGGCGTCAACAAGCGGATAGCTGAAATAAAAGCAGAAGACCCCGACCTTTTCACCGACAATGGATTGCTTTTCCCAAATGAGTTCGGTGGCTACTTGAACGATAGACGCGTCCTGCGCCGTCTGAACGCCCTTGAGATCGCTTTGAAGCTGCCGAAGGTAAATGTTCATGGTCTGCGCCACTCGTATGCTACACGGCTGTTAGAAGCCGGTAAGCCAATACAAACGATAAGCAAACTGTTAGGACACGCAAACGTTGAACTTACCCAAGGAATCTATGCTCATGTAATGGACACGCTAAAGGAAGATGCCGTCGGTGTCTTGGATAGCATATTGGCTGATTATGCGTAGTGCTTACAACCTGCCTACAACGAACGGTCAAAAGTTAGATAAACATAAAAGATGGAAACGCGCGAAACCGCAGTATATCTCACTTCATCGTAAGTTATCTTACGTCATCATAAGGCTGAATCAAATCCCTCAATCTCCGCCAAGCCACCATCGGATGCGCTCATAGAGCCACTTCCGGTGGTTTTTTCTTTTAATTTGCGTACAACCTGCGTACAACCTGCGTACTGCATAAAAAATAAGCCCCAGCGTGAGCCAGGGCTTTGCAAGTTACCAGCAAGTTAGAAACTGTTGGTATCACTTGATGGAATCGTTTTGGTATCGTTCTTTGCAAGTTACTTTGTCGGGTTCTTCAGCTTCTCCGCAAAATCGAAAATATAGTTCGACCCTCTCGACAGGAAGATGCCGGTCATGATTGCACCGAGATACGGCACAGAGAAGACCAGCCCAACCTGGGCGAAAAGGTCAAGACCTGCGGTGATGGTTAGAAGTTCTGCGATAAAAAGTGACACGATCATCGCCGTGTCCACTTTGCCGTCTTTCTTCAGCGACTTGACCCACTCGGTCAGTGCTTCCACGGTGACGGCCACCATGAGGATTGATAATATTTCCATAGTTGCTCCTTTGCGCAATTTACAACGATTGTTCAGACTTATTAGGATACACAAAGCCTGTGATTTCCTGATATTCAGCTTCCGTGATTGCTTTTTCTACCACATTCCACACCCTGTCGATACTCCACAAGCCTGTATCATAGTAGTGTTTTACTTTTTCATACATTTACAGTTCCACCCCCGTCATGATTGCGATATAGTCTATATCGGCTTGTTTTTGCTCAATTTCTTTAACTAACGTTTTCTGTTCAGTTTCCATTTCTCCAGTGATTTCTTGTGCTGGGAAATCACCAACGATTGACTTTAGGCGATTAACCTCACCTTGAGCCTGTCTTAACTGTTCTGATAACTTTATATGCTTAAACATTACTCATATCTCCTTTTTAGTAGATGGTGCAAGCGGGGGCCAGGCCATAGGCGCTGATCGCGACGACGTTGCTGACATACCCTGAGGGATACACACGACGCGGACCATACGAGTACGCCACATAGGGCGAACGCAGCCACCAATAACGGGCGGCTCCAGACAGGTACTTGATCCTGCCCGCCAGATCAGCCGTAGTTGCAGCAGGCGCCAGCATAGAGTAGTAAGGATAAGCTGACTCACCGGTTGTCACGCCTTCAGTACCGCTGTATATTTCTACCCTTGACAAAAGGAAAACCTTATCTTCCATCAGATCCTGGCCGCCCCCATCCGTGGCGGTGTTCTTTGCCACCTGCTTCTTGACCGGACCTATTACGGACCGTAGATCGGGGTCAAGGTTCCTGAGAAAACCACCGGTGCTGTACGGGGCTGCCGTGGATAGCACGTCATACTTATGCGTCTTTACGGGTGAATATGTTACAGCGTCGCTGTTCAGCCAGTCTCGAACATTTGATTGCAGGTAGTTGTTGCTGCCATAGCGCGCTCTTCGCAAATCGTTGCATGTAATCAGCGTACCCGCGGAAGACTCCGCTACTGGGATGGTTTCAAGAGTGACACCCGCTGCATCGCTGGTCCGCACTTGGGTCGGGGTGTTCGGTTCTTCCCAAGCGGATATAATGATACCGCCACCCTCAGGTACAGGGGTTGCGATTGAAAAAGCGTAATTTTTACTGCTGTAAGAGTCGTAGAATTTATAGTCACCGACAGGCAAGATTGCTTCAGCGAAATACAGAAGCTCAGCAGCGTCAAAAACGCAGTTCATCAAGCAGTCATGCGCTTGAACCGTCAGCGAGTGGGTGAAACGTGGGTCAGCAGGCACGTCATGGTCGACGCCAATAACGTCCCAAAGATAATCAACTCCCGCATACTGCGCTGTGAACTGGTCGCCCACGCTAAATACTTTATCTGCAATTCCTGCCCTGACAATTTTCTGCACACCCGCCCATGATTTGATTTCCACAGACTTTATGATGGCTTCAATGTCTACAATTCTTTCTTCGTGATTTACAACATCCTGCTCAATATCATTCAACTGCGCATCAGTCGAATCCAGCCTTGCGCCCAGTGTCGGCTCTGTGCCCCTTGCGGCTTCGATTTCAGATAAGTCGGCTTTCAGGGCGATTGCCTCATCCATCGTGGCATATCCAGTCTGCCGAATAATCTCAGCGTTAGCCCTTCCGGTTTCAGCGGTTGCCCTAAGCCCTTCAGCGGTTACTCGCCCGGTTTCGTTTTGCTGGCGTGTCGCTTCATTTCCTTGGCGTGTTGCTTCAGCGGAAACCCTCAAGGCTTCATTGGTTTCGGTGCTTAACAGAACTTCCTGGATCGCCGTAAACTCACTTGATGATTCAATCGCGTCAACGGCAACAGCTTTCTCCACCGATGCGTAGAAAGTGATTGAAGCCACGAACTCGTCAGCGACTTGAAGTTCAAGGTCTGCCCGAACTGCGCCGTTGACTGTAAACATTTGGTCGATGTTCTCGATGATGAACTTGTCGCCCACGATGACGGAGCCGACATAACCGGTGGTCTTGTCGGGCTTTTCCCATTTCAGGCGGATGACCTCATTGGACGGAGTGACTGCCACGCCGTTGATTTTCAGCGTGATCGAAAGCCCTCTGCCGGTGTCGTACTGCTTTCCCCAGACGGCGCAGTCGATTCTTTTCTTGGTTAAATCCCAAGTGACAGGGAAATAGGAATCTCTAAAATTGTCCATAGGTTAATCTCCTTTTGTTTCAGTTACTTCTTCAGCGGTTCAATAAATTTCCGATTCATCATGAACAGCCACCAAGCCATCTGTGACCGTGTCGCCGGTTCATCCCACTTTTCATCACGCATGATTCCGTTATCGACCGCCCATTTCTCTGCGGTGTCGAGTTCTTTTTTCTCCACAGGTTTGACCTCCAATTTTAAGTGCTTTGCGATAAGTTCAGCTTCAAGCTCTGCCAGCTCCACCCGTTTTTCCACAAGGATTTCAGCATCTTGTGCGTTTGAGTGAAAGCCGACTTCAGCCATGACTGCATTGGGTACGCCGTTTTTGATAGCCTGATTGATGATCATGAAGCCTTCGACC
>CAYYMA010000060.1:0-6110 GCA_964472805.1 uncultured Methanomassiliicoccales archaeon
CTAACTTGTCTGATAATAGACATTTGTCATATGTTTTAACGAAACATGATTATCTGAGTAAGCAATAGACGGTGTATGCGGATTATCGGTCGCGACATACCGTCGAACAGCATAAAAGTGATGCCAGAGACCGACGAAGATCTTTGGCACCTATATAATGTAGTGGAACTAGGCGATTCGGTTAGAGCGTCTACAACGAGAAGAGAGGAGAAGGCTGCCGACAAGCTTCGTGCTGAACGTGCTGATAAAAAAAGAATGACCTTAAGTGTCCGTGTAGAGAAGATCGAATTCTCGGAGGACGATTTGAGGCTGAAATTACTTGGTACGATAGAATCAGGCCCTCAGGACATCGGTCAATATCATACTCTCATAATCGAACCAGGGGATGCCCTTTCAATATCGAAGATAAAGTGGCGGTTCACACAGACCGAACGATTAGAACGTGCTGTACGAGATACCAATAAACCTCGCATAGTCTTTGTTTCTCTAGATCAGGACGAGGCCACTGTTGCCGTTCTGAGGCAGTATGGTCTAAAAGAGATTGCCAGTGTAAGATCTAGTAGATCAGGTAAACAGTACGTGGAGAAGAAGCGCGGATCTGATGGTTACCACGATGAAATAATTTCAAAGGTCCGTTCCGTTACCGAAAATGACATGCCGTTGGTCCTTCTTGGACCTGGGTTCGAAAAAGAACTTTTAGCTGAAAGTGGTAAAAGTTTACATCCTGACATCTTTTCCAAATGTTACGTTTACCACACGGGTCATTGCGGTATGACGGGGATAAATGAGCTCATGAAGATGGGCTTGGGTGCCGAAGTTTTAAGAGATTCTACCGTTGGAGCAGAGATGGAGGCGGTCGAACATCTTATGACGGAGATATCTAAGGACGGTCTAGCAACTTACGGTCCTGCAGAGGTCTCATCAGCTGCAAAGGCAGGGGCAGTGGAGACGTTGTTGATATTAGATACCAAAGTACGAGAGCAGGATCTTGATTCTGTGGTCAAAGATGTGGAATCGCAGAACGGGAACGTAATGGTTGTATCGTCGCAACACGACTCAGGCCGAAGACTATCTGCGTTAGGTGGAATAGGGGCGATACTCAGATACGCCTTTTAACAACCCAGTGCTTAAATGTCCAATGGAAAATGTTATTAGTGATTATAGGATAACATGAGTAAGTTAACTTTCTTTAAAGGCCGTCGGCCATATTATTTGAGGCAATAACATGAAAAATAAAAAAGATACAGTCCATGCATTGGGTGGAAGGCTCAACATTTGTGACACTACGCTTAGAGACGGCGAGCAGACGGCAGGCATAGTCTTCTCTAATTTAGAAAAATACATGATCGCGAAGTTGCTTGACGACGTAGGTGTTCAACAGATCGAGGCAGGAATACCTACCATGGGTGCCGATGAGAAGCAGGCTGTGAAACACATAGCTAGTATGGGTCTAAGTGCTTCTATCCTAGGATGGAACAGGGCAGACATCAATGATATAAACACGAGCATAGACTGTAACGTAGACTCAGTGGCCATATCCATGTCAGCTTCTGATATTCATATTCAGAATAAGCTCAAGAAGGACCGCCAGTGGGTCCTGGACAAGGTATACGAATCAGTTTCTTATGCTAAAGACCACGGATTTTATATTTCATGTAACGGAGAGGATTCTTCCCGCGCCGATCTTGATTTTCTAGTAGATTTCGTGAAAACTGCTAAAGAAGCAGGTGCGGACCGTTTCAGATATTGTGATACCATCGGAAGAGAACAGCCGTTCTCCGTATACGACCGTGTAAAACACATAATCGATAAAACTGGAATGGATGTCGAGATGCATATGCACGACGATTACGGAATGGCTACGGCCAACTGTATAGCCGGTATACATGCTGGCGCGAGATTTGCAAGCACTACGGTTATGGGTATTGGAGAACGTTCTGGTAATTCGCCGTTGGAAGAGGTCGTAATGTCTGCAAAGCATCTTTTTGATATAGACGCAGGCGTCGATACAAGAATGCTAAGGAAACTTGCCATCTTTGTTTCGAATGCGTCAGGTCGTCCGATACACGTATCTAAACCGTTCCTGGGGTCTAATTGCTTCTCTCACGAAGCAGGCATACATGCGGACGGTATAATCAAGGATGCCATCAACTATGAGCCTTATGATCCTGAAGAGGTAGGTCTTGAGAGGTCTTTAGTCATTGGAAAACACAGCGGGCGCAATACGTTGATAACGGTCCTTAATGAAATGGGGGCGGATATAGATAAGGATGCGGCGACGAATCTTTTGAAGATTGTTAGGCGTGCGTCGGTACAGATGCACCGCAGCATATCTCACGACGAACTGTTCTCATTATACGAGGATATGAAGAGCGACGAAGATCTTTTTGACGATTCTAAATCAGCTTAAATCTTTTACTGGCTTTTAGCCAGATCAAATATTTTTAATAATATTCTCTGAAGCGGAGCAGTTATTATTCTTTTCTGTACTTGAAAGAATATGATTTGTAACACTCGGTATTAAAAAAGAGTTGATCACGATTTTCTGGCGTATCTGTATAGATACACAGCAAGCAACGTCACCAATCCAGTTATCATTATGATCAAATGGTCACCCAGTGGTAATGGGTTCGGTATTATCAGCATTATGATGAAGTCGATTGCTAAAATCAATAATATGTTACTTATTCCGACGAATCTAGAATATGCTGAACGTGCATCGGCATCATCTTCAAGATAGTATCCGCGTTTACGTTTACCTCCTTCAACTAACATTCTGTCGATAACCTTTAGACTTACTACTATGGCCGTGGTAGGCAATATTAGTGCACCAAGGTTCAAAAGTAGCACGATTATGCCTGAGATTCTGACACTTACGCCTAAATACGATGTGAAATACAGGCCTAGAGTGGATCCATACAGATAGAATAAAATCTCAATAACCGTAATTACAAGTGTTCCCGCATAAACTACTGTGAACCTATTCCTTACCCGCTTGACGGATTTCGTGGAGAAAACGATCCTGGAATAGAAGTCCGACCGTGCGGTTTCTAATTTATCTGCACCTCTAGCTACAGATTTCGGGAGATGTTTCTTAACGAATTCGTATTCTTCAACACTACGTCCCGATAACAACGGTACCAGTATCATAGATACTAGGGCAGAGAATACCACTGCAGTGTAGAACTCATGGTTAACGACACCTGCATCAAGTGCCGTCTTCGCAATAATAAATGCGAACTCCCCCATAACAAGAAGGCTCATCGCAGATACGAATGTGGTTTTGAAACTCTTGTTCCCTAAGAAATATGCGAAAGAGACTGTCGTTGTCTTTGCAATAATAAATACTATGTAGATGTAGAACGCCAACGATAGGCTGGAGGCTAGGCTTGAGATATTTATTTGCATCCCCACGTCTATAAAGAATATGGCCATGAAAGTGTTCTTCATTGGCTCAACGTCTCTTTCTATCGTATGTGCATCTTTACACTGAGATGCGATTAGGCCCATAAGGAACGCTCCAATGGCCATAGACAATCCCGCAAAGGTTGAAAGAAGTGCAAGCCCAAAACACATTCCTAATGCCGTAATCAACAATATCTCTTGATTGAAATGTTCCCCTACCCAGTCCAGGAACCTTGGGACTACTAACAATCCCAGAACTATGGCGGCTACCATGAACACAACTATGCCCGCTACGAGCCAGATGGTACTCGAAGCACTAACTACACCGCCTACAAGGAGCGGTGAAAGCATGGTAAGGATGATGACCTGACCGATATCTTCCATAACCGTTACAAGGATGATGGTGTCTGCAGTATCTTTTGGAATCCTTTTATTCGCACGTAGAATGACCGTACATACCGCCGTCGAAGAACCAGATATTATCGCACCTAAGAAAAGTGATTCGACCAGCCCTAGTCCGATTAGGGACCCAGCGATGTAACCGAACAATACCATCAGTGGAAGCTGTACCGCAGCCACCATTATTGTGAAACCGCCGCTTTGTTTCAGCTTTTTGATGTTCAGTTCCATGCCGATGGCGAACATAAGCAGAACAAGACCAACGTCAGAAAGTATGTTTACGACATCTCCTGCAGTTCCAGTTGGTATGCTCCATACATTGGTAATGATTATGCCTGTTGCAAGATAACCGATAATCGCTGGAAGTCTGAGCTTACTGAATATAATAGACGCAACGCCAGCTAATACCAGCATTAGCGCCATAATACTCAGAAAAGCGACTTCATCCATTGTCGACCTGAATTACCATATAAATGGCATGTTTAAAAAAGTGTCTAAAATTATACATTCTTACTTTTTCTCTTTATCACTAACCATTACTTTTTTCCTTTGACTTCCGCCGGTCCTTTTTATCTTGTCTTGGTCTATCGCCCATTGAAAACTTTCCAGTTCCGCAGGTGTTATCAACACTCTATCTCCTTTGGCGAATTTTCTTCCATTGGTCCAATTCTTAAACGGTGAGACCACTCGGTATTCGTCGGCGTCCATCACTATCTCTCGGATGTTCTTGACGCCTTTTCTTTCGGAATATGTTCCTGCGGATTTTTTGATGAGCCCATCTTTTACCTCGATGGTGCTCGTACATACAGAGTCAAGGAAGTAACGATCATGGGTTACTGTAACAAGAGTACCCCCATAATCGTTCAGTGCAGATTCTACAGCGTGTCTGGAAGGTATATCAAGATAATTCGTAGGTTCATCCAGTACGAGAACGTTGGTCTCTTTGAGAAGAAGCATAGACAGTGCAACTCTAGCTCGCTGTCCTCCGGAAAGTGTCGAAATCGGCTTTTCAACGTCGTCTCCTCTTAAAAGTAAACGTGCTAGCATACTTCTGGCTTCCGATCTCCTTTCAGAACCTATTGCCTGTATGAGCTGTTCCTCTGCGGTAAGGAATAGATCTAGCCCTTCGTGATTTTGAGAATAATATCCTATTTTTGCACCTGGAGCGATCCACAATTCTCCTTCAGAGGGTATTTCGCCTATCAATGCTTTGATAAGGGTACTTTTTCCTTCTCCGTTAGCTCCGAAGATGCCTATGCGGTCACCCTTCATGATATCCAATTCAATGCCGCTAAGTATGTTCCTTCCGCCAAGGTCGATCGAAAGATTTTTTGCGGTGATCACGTTTTTACCGGATTTTCCTGCGGCCTGTATCCGAACGGTGATCGATTTAACTTCCTCAGGCTTTTCTTTGACTTCCATTTTAGATATTAGTTTTTCACGGGTCTTGTGGACAGCTGAATACCATTGATCCTTATGGAGTTCTTCTGCGATTTCTTCTTGTGTACGTTTTTGACTGGAATATCGTCGATATTCCTTTTCCATACGTTCTACGTCTATGGTTTTCTTAGTTATAAAATCAGAATAATTCCCTTTGTATTCGCGTGACTTGCCGTGAGCTATTTCGGAAACACGGGTTACGATCTTGTCAAGGAAGTATCTGTCGTGACTTATGACTATCAGTGCACATCCCGAACGTAGCAAAAAATCTTCCATGAATTCGACGGTTCCAATATCAAGATGTGATGTAGGCTCATCAAGGACCAAAAGGTCGCATTCTTCTGCTTGGACGAGTACACGGGTGAGCATGATTTTTGTTCTTTCCCCGCCAGATAGGGCGTCCATTGTCCTATCCATGATATTATCTGAGAGGCCGACCTCTTTAATGGCGGCCAATATACGCCGCTCATCATCTGCGGCTGAACTATTAAGGCTGGATTCTAATTCTGAATACTCTTCTGCGGTGGCGTTCCAGTCTGTGATGTTACCAGAAGACATATTGTCCTCAATCACTTGCATTCGATCCTTTATACGCTCTATATGACCATAAGGTCTACCGAGAACATCTCTTACTGTGACTTTTGACGAGGATTCGGCAAATTGTGGCAGATATCCAATTTTTGCTGTGTTACGGATGATCTCTCCAGTATCGAGATCCATTTCGCCTAAAAGTATTTTCAGAAAAGTGCTCTTTCCGGCACCGTTAACGCCTATCAGTCCGACGCTGTCTCCATCATTGATCTGTAGACTCACATCCTCCAGAACTTTGGAGGGGCCGAATGATTTGGCGATCGACTGGGCTTTTA
>CAYYMA010000061.1:0-6064 GCA_964472805.1 uncultured Methanomassiliicoccales archaeon
CGATTCCTTCCTCGTCACATTCGTAGTCGTGGAAGAGAATTCCTCTTGGAGCCTCAACAACACCGACACCGCGTCCTCCGGGCTGGAGATCGTGCCTCTTGATGTTCGGGTCCATGAGCTTGTCGCTCTGCAACGATTTGAGACATTGTTCAGAAGCAAAGATCATTTCGATGATTCTTGCCCAGTGAGTTACCAATGTGTGCTGCACAGGTCCCTTTATTCCGAGATCCTTGAAGAATCCCTGGTAATATTCGAACTCTGCTTGTGCAAGTGGCGTAGAGATGCTTTCTGCAACGTTCAGCCTAGCCAAAGGAGCGGCACGGTACAGACCGCTTTCCGGACCTGCGACCATTCCCTTGTATCCGACGTTCTTGAGGTACGGGAACTTCATGTAGCTCCATTCTTCAGATGCCTCTGAAACGTGATCCAGATAGTCTCCAGGCTGGTACTTTGCGAACTCTTCGCCTTTCTGGTCTACGACCCTAGCAGGTCCATCGTGGAACTCAAGCTGGTTCTTATCGTTGACCATACCCATGTGGTAGGTCTCATTGTAGTAGAGATCGGTGTTAGTGATTATGTCGACATAATCTTTATTTCCGAGAACCACGTCTTTGAAGACCTGCATGGTTGTCTGCGAGAAATCAACAAGATCGCGAGCCATAGATTCCATCAGCTTCTGCTCTTCAGCATTTATAGGCTTGGTAACTCCACCAGGAACTGACATCACAGGGTGAGTTGCTTTTCCGCCTATTATCGCCTGGATCTTCTGTGCCTTGGCACGAGTCTCAAGGACCGCACCTCCAAGTTCAAGTCCGACGCGATCTACTACACCGAGAACGTTTCTCTCTGCAGTAGGTGCACCGGGTCCACAGACGAAGTCCGCGGACGCAAGAGCGTAGAAGTGAGCGATGTGACTGTGCACAAAGTGAGCGTGGAAGAATGCGTCTCTTATGGTGAACGCAGCCTCGGTGGGTGTTGTATTATAACACTCGTCGGCCGCTTTGGATGCAGCCATGTGGTGCGCTCCAGGACAGACACCACAAAGTCTTGCAGTAATCTGGTTCATCTCGGTGACACGCCTTCCTATGCAGAATCTCTCAAAACCTCTCAGTTCGGGAGTCTGCCAGTATGCGTTCTTCACGTTTCCGTCATCGTCTAGGAATATCTCGATCTTACCGTGTCCCTCAAGACGGGTAATGGGGTCGATGAGGATCCTCTTCTTGTCTGTTTTCTTCTTTTCATCCCAAATAATTGGTGCGGCCATCTTATTGACCTCCTTCATCAACTGCTCTCTTGATCAGTGATTTAGACATAGAGAACGCGTAGAAGTACCCAAGCGGGTCCTTTATCTGGTCCATTATGTCATCGATTTCATCTTCTCCCATAAAGGGATCATTGTCCTTAACAGGGAACAACGAAGCAATCGCAGTAAATGCGCTCGATCCAAGTTCCTGAACATCGGGCGAGGGCCCGTAGCATCCACGGCAGGGCTGACCTACCTTGGTACATACTGCACCGCATCCACCCATAGTAGAAGCACCAAGGCATAATATGCCTAGGTCAACAAGACATTTGTCATTGTTTGTATCCACTTCGTAGGGTTCCTTGACCTCTGTAATTCTCTTGTACTCCTTCTTTCTGGGACATTCTTCGCAGAGGGTCTTGGAAGTAACTCCGACCATGGTTCCCTTAGGGGGAAGTGCTATTCCATTGTAAACCAGATCAGCAACAGCTTTGAGCAGATGCGAGATGGACTCCTGGAGAGGAGGGCATCCGGGGATGTAGTAATCTACATCGATTATCTGGTCCAAAGAGTACACTGTATCATACAACGTAGGAAGAGTAAGATCTCCCTCGGGTACTGTGGTCTTCGTCTGAGGAATCGAGGCCTTGTCACTGTGGTATTTATTCTGGAACGCTGCCGAACTGGGCGTCGTCTCATACACATATTTCAAAATCTCGTCCTTTCCGCCAGGTACAAGGTTCGCAAGTGCCGGTGTTCCACCGAAACATGCACATGAACCGTAGGAAACTACTATTGTGGATTTCTGCCTGAGCAGTCTTGCCATATGTTCGTTCTCTGAATTCCTTATTGCACCGTTGATCATACAAACGGTTATTGAACCGTCCTCCATCTCCTCGAGGTCCTTTTCTTTTCCATCATGGGCTATCGGCCAAAATACGATGTTGGCCATATCCTTAACGGTAAGAATTCTCGTGGATATGTCGAGTAGCGACACGTCGCATCCTCCACATGCAGAAGCCCAATACATAGCAAGATTTATCTTGCCGTTCTTTGGGGCTCCGGGCATCAGGGGCCCGAGATCCGCAGCTTCGAGTCCTATCGGTTCTTTATCGATAGAGCACGCCTCAGCTTCTGATACACTGAGTTTTTCGGTGTTTTTTGTAGGTTTAGAGGATACAGCGACCGCAGCGGTCTTCTGTTCTTCCTTCTTTTTCTTTCTGTCTGCCCACCATCCCATTTACTCAGCCTCCTTTACTTTATCTACGGGTAGTTCGACCTTCACCAAAGGTGTGGGGCCGAGCTCCTTTATTGTATTCACGAATCCCGTTATTGTCTCCTGGAACTTCGTAGATTCAGATGCGGACACCCATTCAAGCCTGAGCCTCTTGGGGTCGAATCCGTACTGCTGAAGTACCATTCTAAGGAGCGAGATCCTTCTTCTTGTTCTGTAGTTGCCTCCGATGTAGTGGCAGTCTGCAGGGTGACATCCAAGGATAATCACTCCGTCAGCACCTTTGGAAAATGCTCTGAGGACGAATTCTGGATCGATCCTCGCAGAGCACATTGTCCGTATGATACGGAAATTCGTAGGCATCTGAAGCCTTGCTACACCTGCTCCGTCAGCACCCGCGTACGAGCACCAGTTACAACAGAACGATACGATTTTTGGTTCGAAATCTGCCATTATAATCACTCTCCTCCTGCTGGGTTAAGGAATGCGTCTATTTCAGCACAAATCTGCGAGGTCTTGAAACCTGCCTGCTCCATCGCTCCGGATGGACAAGCCGCAACACAGCTTCCGCATGATTTGCACAGAGCCGGGTTTACATGACTCTTTAGCTTTCCATTTCCGCAGTCTATGATAGATATCGCGTTGTAGTCGCAACATCCTTCACATACTCCACAACCGTCACATCTCATCTCATTAACGGATGCAACTATTCCTTCAGATGTGCGGCTGTTCTTCGATATGATCGTAATCATTCTCGAAGCGGCACCTGATGCCTGAGCCATGCACTCGTCCATGAATTTGGGCCAGTGCGCGGTTCCTGCAACGAACACACCTTCTGTGGCAAAGTCTACCGGCCTCAGCTTCTGATGAGCCTCAAAGAAGAAACCATCCTTGCTGAGCGGTACCTTGACCATCTTTGCGACTTCGTCCATAACCTCGTTATTTGGTGCGATGCCCGCTGCAAGAACTACGGTGTCCACAGGTATCTCGATCTCTAGACCGAGAGTACTGTCGAACGCCGTAACGACCTTTCCGTCGTAAGACGGAAGAGCGTTCTCGACCGGGTATCTGACAAAGTTTATTCCCAACTGGGAAGCCAGTAAGTACAGTTCCTCACGGAATCCGTAGGTCCTAACGTCCTTATGGAAGTAAGTAACGGACGCCATCGGGTTGGCCATCTTGATCTGGATTGCGTTGCGCAGTGCGCCCGAGCAACAAACACGGGAACAATATGCGACATCGTCATTCCTGGATCCGACACAGCTGATAAAGGCGATATTTTCACCCTTGAAGGTTCCTTCCGCCATTTTCTTCTCTGCTTCGAGAGTGGTCATGACCTTTGAATCTTTTCCGTAATTGAATTCTGTCGGCTGATACTGTGCTGCTCCGATTGCAAGCAATACCGCTCCAGCTTCGACCTCAGAGCCGTCAGACAACTTCACAACGAAGTTTCCAACGTATCCTGGAATGTCCTTTACGGTTACTCCAGTGCGCACCTTGATCAAATCACAGCTTTCTACATCATCTATGAGTTTCTTAAGGAAACTTGCTACTTCGACACCTTCTTCTTTGTGATCGAAATTACGGGCAAATCCTCCGAGTTCCTTCTCCTTTTCGATAAGATAGGTCTCGAATCCCTGCGATGCAAGGTCAAGAGCTGCAGTCATACCAGTGATTCCTCCTCCGACGACCGCTGCCGTCTGATTGACGGGGACGATCGAACCCTGAAGGGGCTCGAGGAGTAATGACTTGGCGACTGCCATCCTTATGAGGTCCTTGGACTTCAGGGTTGCGGCCTCTGGGGCCTGCATGTGAATCCAAGAGCACTGGTCACGGATGTTTGCCATGTTAAAGAGATACGGATTAAGTCCTCCGTCACGGCAAGCTTCTTTGAATAAGGGCTCGTGGGTTCTCGGTGTGCATGATGCAACAACGACCCTGTTGAGATTTTTCTCTTTGATTGCTACAGATATTTCTTTCAATGCATCTTGTGCGCACGCGTATACTACATCTGTAGAATAGACAACACCTGGTAGTTCCGAAGCGTATTCGGCAACTGACTTAACGTCAACGGTGCCTGCAATGTTCGATCCGCAGTGGCATGTCCAAACTCCAACACGAGCTTCCTGCCCTATGACTTCCTTCTCAGCTGGATATACCTTGGGGGCACAGGGCACGAAGTCCTTGTTTACAATGTATTTTCCTGCTTTTGCCGATGCACCACTAGCCTCTGCCACCGATGTAGGAATATCCTTGGGGGCTGCGAAAGCTCCAGTTACAAAGATTCCCTTCTTAGTGGTCTCAAGTGGATTGAACACGCTGGTCTTACAGAATCCGTACTCGTTGAGCTCGATACCGAGCATGTCAGCGAATTCCTGTGCACCTTCTGGCGGAACAATTCCGACGGACAGTACTACAAGATCGTAGATTTCGGTTTTTCCATCGTTGTTGTCATCAGTGAAGTTTACGTGAAGTTGCTTGGTGACCGGGTCTTCATCTATATCAGAGACACGGGCACCTCTAATCATACCTATGCCGTACTGGTCTTCAGCCCTGTGGATATAGTCTTCGAACTCTTTTCCATAGGATCTAATATCCATAAAGTAAATGTCTTGATCAACGTTCGGTAAGTGTTCCTTAGTAAGCATTGCTTCTTTGGTTGCGTACATACAGCAGACGGATGAACAATATTTTTTCCATCCTGCCTTAAGGGATCTAGATCCACAGCACTGAATGTAAGCTATCCTCTTAGGGTCCTCGCCGCTGGAGGGCATTTCTATGTGTCCGCTGCTGCATCCAGAAGCGCACATGTATCTCTCTAACTCCATCGCGGTGATGACGTTAGGGAATCTGCCGTATCCGTACTCGGATGCTATGCTAGCGTCCCATAGCGAGAAACCAGTAGCTGCGATGATTGATCCAACGTCTAGAACTATTTCTTCGTCCTTGTCGTCATAATGGATTGCACCCTTTTCACAAGTCTTAGCGCAGATACCGCACTTATCTTTCTGAATCATCCTGCAGTTGTCGGGATCGATGATTGCGACCCTAGGGACTGCCTGTGCATGGGGAATGTAAATTGCTCTTCTTGTAGCAAGTCCGAACTCAAACTCGTCCTCGATGTTCTTTACGGGGCACTTTGCCACGCAATCTCCACATCCGGTACACTCGTCTGGATTGACGTATCTTGCTTTTTTGTTCACAGTAACTTTAAAGTTACCTGCTTCGCCCGCGACACTCATTACCTCGTGGTAAGTAAGCATGGATATGTTCGGGTGACCTGCGCAGTCCGCCATCTTGGGGGACAGAATACAAGCTGAACAATCATTCGTTGGGAATGTCTTGTCAAGACGGGACATCTTTCCACCTATTGTTGGATCTTTTTCCACAAGGTAGACGTGTACGCCCCTGTCTGCAAGATCCAACGAAGCTTGAATACCTGCGATTCCTCCTCCGATTACTAATGCTGATTTAGTCAAATCTTTGCCTCCGTTATTTTAAATGGTTTTTAACAAACTCTAGTATAGGATTTCTTAATATTAACCCTTCTACGTAATATATTTATATTAGTGAATGATTTGCTACGA
>CAYYMA010000062.1:0-5868 GCA_964472805.1 uncultured Methanomassiliicoccales archaeon
TTGCGATACCGTACAACTGGGACAGATGAAGCACCGGAAGACTGAATCCGAGCTCTCCCTGACTTACGTCGAACTGCAAGTGACAGAATGGACAGATGTCCACTATGTAATCTGCACCGCCTGCGACCATGTTATCAAGGTTGTTCTTGGTGTGTTTAAGTGCGATATCGCCCTGACCAGACCTGAGTCCTCCACCAGCTCCACAGCACATCATCTTCTGTTTTCTAGGCATGCTAGTTGCACCAGTGGCCTCAACGAGTTCGTCCAGAACATGAGGGTTCTCTGGGTCATCGATAGACTTGTTCTTACTGGGTTTAAGGAAGTGGCATCCATAGAACGTTGCGACTTTGTAGTCGACAGGGTTCGTGATACATTCCTTAATCTTTTCAACTCCGATGTCTCTGTGAAGAATGTCAGCAAAGTGGTAAACCTTCGTGGTTCCTTTGTACTCCATTCCTATTTCGCTGAGTATCTCATTTACTTTAGCGAGATTCTCAGGGTTGTCGTTAAGTTCATGAGTAGCGTCGAAAAGAGATCCGTAGCATCCGTTGCATATGGTCACGATGTCGAGTCCCATTTTCTCTGCCAGGGCAAGGTTCCTTGCCGCGGCGGCGAGCCATGTCTTCTTGCTGAATGCCCTGATCACACCAGGTGCGGGGCAGCAGCTTGCGTCTTTGAAATCTACGAGCTCGATCCCGAGTTTCTCGCATACTACCTTTGTTGATTTTTCGATACCAGGGTATCTGAGGGGTGCGATGCATCCCAAAAAGAAAGCGTATTTTGCCATGTATATCACTCCACGATCTTGTCGAAGCCTGTTGCGTCCAAAATCTTCTTTAGATCTTCCATTGCTTTAGAGTCACCAAGAACTGTGGGCGGCTTAGCCGATAATCCGAGGGCTTCTCTCTGAGCCTTTACCTTGTCGTTGAAACTAACAGTGTGTCCGATCGAGTAGAACGACCTTGCGGTTGCCTTGTGACCGTCGAACATATGTCCCTCTGCAACAGCTATGTTCCTGAGGGAAATTATTATGTCAACTATGGGGACGTCACGGGGACATCTCTCTTCACATGCATAGCAGGTGGTACAGTCCCAAAGGTCGTTGCCTGCAACGATCTCCTCTTTGAGCCCGAGTTGGGTTTGTCTGATAAGTTTTCTGATCCTGTATGACGTAAGTCTACCGGATGGACAGCTGGCAGTGCAAGTTCCGCACTGGAAGCACATTTTAGCTCCGTCGCAACCTGCGTCAGCCATTTCTTTAGCGAATTCTACATTTGGTGTTACCATGAGTACTACCTGTAAAAGTTGATTATCTTGATTATATTTAATACAGCATGCCCTAATGTGACGAGCATTATCCTTTTGGTTAAAACCTTTATTCTATGTATCTAGATATCAGGGCCTTGTTCAACCTGGATATCGTGCGGGTTTCCGTACGGTATATTGAATTGATAGTGTGTCTGAGCATCTTAGGATCTACAGCACTCTTCAATCTGAGACCTTTTCTTATCAAAAGGAATTCATCGATGAAGAAGCTCTTGTTGGACCCCAATAATTCAGGAAGAGAGTATGTGATCGAGTCAATCTTATAATCTCGATCTTCTGAATCAAGGTACATATATGCTACACGCTGGGCACCATACCGGTATTTGATAAAAGATGGTCCGTTATCAACCATTACCATTCCCATGTAGCCTACTTCCATCCACTGGAACTCTTCGGCATCGAAAAGATACAAGGGATCGTCTAACAAAGCATAGTCCGCAACGTGTTCCTTCATCATTCTAAGATTGTTCTCATCATCAGATATCACAAGTTCTGCTTCGACTAGTTTCAACGCAGATAACACGGACATCATAAGATCCTCAGTGACAGGACTGCAGCATATCGTAAATCTTCGGTCATCCTGACATCGTAGCTCGGTAGCGTTATGCTTATCCACGATCTCTTTGCCTGCTGCCGTTAGACGAGTTCCTGCAGGAGTAGATATTGTCACTGGTATCCCTGCAGCTTCCTCGATCTGAGAAACATATTTGTGGACCACAGGCACCGATATTCCTAAAGATAAAGCGGCTGACGTCATACTACCTGATATTCCAACAGCTGAAAGTACCTCCAGCTGACGATTGGTCACGGTCTTTCCGTTGATGCTTTGATAAGTTTTTGTGCGAATATCCACATACTTATCAGTTGTTCGACGGTTTTAACTCTTACGCACTTCCGTAATGATAATAATCATCTGACGCCTCTACAATTATAGATGACAGGCAAATTAAAGGATGCAACGGTCGTCGTCGGATTAGGAAGTCCAATAATGTGCGACGATGCAGTAGGACTGAAGATAGCCGAACGCGTTGGCGATATGGGTATATCTGACATCGAGTCCAGGCAGGAGGCCATAGGAGGATTGGAAATATTGCCAATAATCAAAGGTTTCCGATTTGCCATAATAGTTGACTGTATCAAAACAGGAAGTGTTGAACCCGGTACCGTAATGATATTCGATCCCAAAGACTTTGACGACAATGTAATACCGTCTTCAGCACATGACATAAATCTTGCTACGGCTCTATCTATCGGTAATAGACTTGATCCCGACAATATGCCTGAAAAGGTCATGTATGTCGCCGTCGAGGCGGATGACATTCAGACCCTTAGTGAATGCATGACTCCTGCCGTAGAAGCCGCTGTCCCTAATGCGGTCAGCGCGGTGTTGCATCTGATATCTGAATTTAGATCTAACTAATCAGATGTCCAATTTGATATCCAGTTCCTTCAGCTTCTTGTCACTCTTTCCCAATACCACTGTGTTCAAAGTATCCGAACGTATCACTTGTTTAGCGATCTTCATGACATCTTCCTCTGTGACAGCGTCTATCTGAGACAGTTTATCTTCTAGTGAGTACAGATCACCAGTCAACATATACTCCCTTGCAACACTGGTCATCCTCCTCGAGGTTGATTCCTGAGACCTTATCAGTTCACCCTTTATGAGCCTTTTAGAACGTTCTAACTCTTCGGATTCCAAACCTTCGTTCATGAATGTACGTATCACTTTCGACGTAGCGTCGATGGATTTCTCCACATTGGCCGCTGTAGAGGACATGAACATCCCCAAGTATGAAGCGTCCGTATTCTGGACATTCGCCGAGAATACCGAGTATACCAGTGCGTTATTCTCCCTGACCTCTTGGAATAGTCTAGATGATGTTCCAGACCCGAGCACAGCAGAAAGCATGGACATCGGATACCTCATATCAGAATTGGCAGGTTCACATAAAGGAAAACCCAGGGCCACTTGATAGTGATCTGCCTTGTTAGATACGAATCGGTAATTCGGCTTGGGCATTGTAGGCTTGGAACGTTTTGGAGCAGTTATCGCATTCATCCCATCGAACTTCTCTGATGCCCATTCTATTGATTCTTTTTCGTTAACGTTCCCTACCGCGAACACAGCAAGGTTCGGCGATCCATATCGATCTTTGTAATATGTTCGAAGATCTTCGTAGGTAAGATTCTCCACGATCGATTCTTTGCCTCCCTCGCCCTGCCCCAGTTTATGATTTCTCCAGATCATTTCGTCGATAAGATCGTATATGTAGGATCCAGGATCGTTCTTTATCATGCTTAACTCTTGGAGAACAATCTTTTTCTCCATCTCTGTATCATCGTCACCGATGAGCGGATTCGCGACTATATCGGAAACCATCTCTCTTGCGACATCTGCGGTCTCGCTTATTGTAAGACCGTAATATCCCGTAGCCTCTTTACCAGTGAACGCGTTGAGCATGCCGCCAGCACCTTCCATCTCCTTTGCGATCTGATACGAAGTACGTGTCTTCGTACTTCTGAAAACTACATGCTCAAGAAGATGTGAAATGCCGAGAACACTTTTGTCCTCGTCCCTGGACCCTGTACGCACGGTCACCATGTAACCTACACTGCGAGTGCCAGGTATGTTATCCGTGATGACCGGAATGCCTGCATCTGTCTTGGATAGTGTTATTTCTGCCATGGCACCCCAAGTGTGGAACAGATTAATAGAATAGTGGTACATTCCAATGCTATGTCGGAAATTAAAATCATCAAGTACAGTAAAGATGAGCTTGATGAAGCCATTGCCATCGTCGGTTTCCCGACTGTGGGTCTTGTAGGCTCCATAGTCTGCAGTTATTTAATCAAAGAACTTAAGATGCCAGTCCTTATGGGAATGACCTCTAACGATATGAGCCCGTATTGTATACTGGTAGATGGAGAGCCTTATCCGCCGATCCGCGTACATGGTTTCTGCAGAGAAAAAAGTGAATGTAACGAATGCGGAGACTTGATGGTGGTCACATCAGAGATTTCCCCCAACGTAGAACAATGCTATAAGTTATCCAACGAAATGCTCGATATGTTCAAAGATTATGGTATTAAAAAGATCATCTGCATCGAAGGTATCCCTCGCTTTGGAGATAACGACGGTATGTATGCATGTGGAAGTACTCCTGAGGCAAGAGAGGTCATCAAATCCTTTGAAGTAGAAGAGCTAAAAAACGGTATGATAAAAGGACTTACGGGAGTTCTGCTATTCGAAGGCAGAGAACGTGACATGAACATCGTAACACTTCTCTGCCCTGCCGATCAGAAGCTACCGGACCCTAGGGCAGCGGTCAGGGTCGTAGAAGAGCTTGCAAAGGTGGTTCCAGAGTTGAAAAACGTAGATACGGCCCCTCTTGTTAAAGAAGCAGAAGATCTGGAAAAACGTATACTTGCTCATACAGAACAGGAAGCGGATACGATGCCGAAAACATTGCCCTACGATCAACATCTTTACGGGTAAGCGTTAAATTAAAGGTCATTATAGGTAATAACCATGAATCTGATACCTTCCGAATTCTTTGTTACGTCTGGTTCGGCCTCTAGTTCGATATCCGCTTTGAACGCTTTTGACCGTGCCTTGATCGGTGCGGGAATAGGCGAACAGAACCTTGTTTCTGTGTCCTCAGTTATACCCATAGGAGCAAAACTCACGGAAAATAGGAATATGCCTATGGGCGCAGTGACTCACTGCGTATTGGCACAGATGAGAGGATATGAAGGAGAAACCATCTCTGCTGGAATCGCGTATGTTATGCGCAAGGACGGCAAAGGAGGATATGTGGCCGAAGGACATCTTCACGGATCAGAGGACTCATTAAAAAAGGACCTCGGATGGAAGATGAAAGAAATGGGACGTATTCGCAACGTGGAACTTGGTGAGATTACGTTCATCACCGAAGAATTGAAAATCCCGACCAATGATTACGGATGCTGTGTCGCAGCACTTGTTTTTACGGAGTACGAATGAAAGGATATGCCGTAACTCCTTGCTCCTGCGGGATGCTAAGGGTGATAGAACTTTCATCAGAATCATCGGTGTGTCCATACTGCGGAAAATCCGTAAGAAATAAAGACGTTAGAAAACTTTACAGCGATACCGATCCCAAGGCCGTCAGAGATGCACTTGCACAACTTACTGGGTTTGAAACGCCTGACGAAGATCTGGAACTCAAAAAGCGTATAGAAGAAGCCGATCCTGTTTCTACTCTTGAATACAAATATGAGGGATGCTCCGACGTAGAAGAAAAAATGGAGATATTGGCTCAAGGTCTAACCAAAATATACGGCACTTTTACACTGGAAGACATTAAAAAAATAGACGGACGATATGCTGAAAAGGTCCTTAAGGGAATGATCGCTCAATGTATCGTTTTTGAAGCTGAGCCTGGACGCTATAAAGTATAATCATTTGGGAATATCATTCCTTTTCTTGCCTTCCTGTCTGAGGACCATACGTATAACGTTAGGAAGATCAACAAAGGCCGTTTTATAGAAATATGCTAT
>CAYYMA010000063.1:0-5865 GCA_964472805.1 uncultured Methanomassiliicoccales archaeon
CCCTTTAATTTATATCGAACACTTAGGTTAAATTATTGAAAGATCAACCAGCCCGATTCTCCGACTCTTGAGGCTCCCATTCGTCTCACAGAAAAGAAAATCAATAGACGGAGAATCAAGAGTATGTGATCGAGGCGAGAATGGTGACTAGCCAGGAGGAAATAAGCTGAGCAGTTCAAAATCCATAGTCAATGAGTCGTTAACTAAAATAACGGAAATAGGTCCTTCGTCCAAAAAATTTGTAAAAAAAGGGGACGGAAGATCTGGCAAAGAATCGCATAGCGGTTCTGTGTTGGTGGTAGGCGGAGGTATCGGCGGTGTTCAAACTTCTTTGGATCTTGCGGAGTCTGGATTCAAGGTTTATATGGTCGAAAGTAAGGCCAGTATCGGCGGAGTGATGTCGCAATTGGACAAAACTTTCCCTACGAACGATTGTTCAATGTGTATTCTATCTCCCAAGTTAGTGGAGGCCAGTAGACATCCTATGATCACCATGATGACCTTGACGGAAGTCATGGATGTAGAGGGAGAAGCAGGCGATTTTACTGTTACTTTAAAAAAGAAACCTCGTTACATACGCGAGGACCGATGTATAGGATGTGGATTATGTGCGGAAAAGTGTCCAAGCAAAGTCCCAGCAGAGTATGAACTAGGACTAATGAATCGAAAGGCCATTTACGTAGCTTATGCTCAAGCCGTCCCAATGAAGTACGCAATAGATCCCGATCACTGTTTGTATCTTACTAAAGGCAAATGCGGGATATGTGCCAAAGTATGCCCCGCAGACGCTATAGATTATGAAATGAAGGAATCTATAGAAAAAGTAAATGTGGGTGCGGTCGTGCTTGCACCTGGTTTTGAACTATTCGATTCCAGTTTGAAAACAGAATACGGATACAAGCGACATAAGAACGTAATGAGTAGCTTAGAATTTGAAAGAGTTTTGAGTGCTACTGGACCTTATCAAGGACACGTCCTTAGACCTTCTGATCGAGAAGCTCCAAAAAAAGTTGCGTTCATCCAGTGTGTTGGATCCAGAGATGAAAAGGTCGGAAATCCGTACTGTTCGTCAGTCTGTTGTATGTATGCACTTAAACAAGCAATCATCGCAGGCGAACATAGTCCTGATTTGAAGACTACTATATTTTTCATGGACGTTAGAGCTGTCGGTAAAGAATTCCAAGATTATGCAAATAGGGCCGAGGGCGAGTACGGCATAAGGATGCAACGCGGTTCTCGAGTGGCATCTGTAGAAGAGATTGAAAACGATAATTTATTGTTACGTTACAATGTGGGTATCGACATATTTGCAGAGGAATTCGATCTAGTAGTTCTTTCTGCCGGATTTAAACCTCCTGCACAGGCCAAGGTCCTGGCTGATCGTTTAGGATTCGAACTGAACGAATACGGATTCTGTAAAACCAGCATCTATAATCCGTTGGAGACCTCAAGAAAAGGGATCTATGTAACTGGTGCTTTTAGTGCACCAAAGGATGTTCCGACCACCGTAGCAGAGGCCAGTGGTGCAGCTGCTAAAGCTGGGTCACACATATTCAAAAACAGAATCAGTATCGATACTGTAGTTAAAGAAGTTCCAGAGAACGATGTTACTGGTCAGGAATCACGCATAGGCGTATTCGTCTGCGATTGCGGCATCAATATTCGCGGTACAATCGATGTTCCGTCTGTGGTCGAATACGTGAAGACATTACCTAATGTAGCATACGTGATGGAAAATAAATACGCCTGTTCTGCGGATACTCAGGTTCTTATCAAAGACATGATCAAGGAACATAAGTTGAACCGTGTCGTAGTGGCATCCTGTACCCCAAGAACACATGAGACGCTTTTTCAATCCACTTGTAGGGAAGCAGGACTTAATCAATTCCTGTTCGAAATGGCGAACATACGTGATCAGTGCTCTTGGATCCATATGAACGAACCTGAAAAGGCAACTGAAAAAGCCAAAGATCTTGTCAGGATGGCTATTGCCAAATCCAGATTCCTTGAACCTTTAACTAAGTCCAAATTGGCGGTCAATCACTCCGCTGTTGTGATCGGTGCTGGGCTAGCTGGAATGACTACCGCTTTGGATATAGCGGCTCAGGGATTCAAAGTGGATGTATTGGAGGTAACCGATACCATGGGTGGCCAGATGAACGATTTGTACACCGTAGAGGATGGTGTTTCTCCGAGAACGTACATAAAGGATTTAGAAGCCAAAGTTCGAGCGAATGAAAATATCGTCGTTCATATGAACACTAAAGTAGAAGATGTTACAGGCTTCGTTGGCAACTTCAAAGTGAAGATCACTGGCGGTGAAGTGCTGGATACTGGCGCAATCGTAGTCGCCACTGGAGCTAAGCCTTACGTGCCCACAGAGTATAATTATGGTAATGATCAAAGAGTCATAACACAGAACGAATTAGAAAAAATTATGGCCGAAAACAAGTTCAAGGCCAAAAATGTGGTTATGATTCAATGTGTCGGCTCCAGAAATGATGAGGCACCTTATTGCAGCCGTGTGTGTTGCTCTAAAGCAATTAAAAACGCTATAGAGATCAAGAATAGAGATCCCGAAGCTCAAGTCTACATCTTGCACAAGGACATCAGAACCTATGGTTTGAGGGAACTTCTGTATAAGCAGGCCAGTAAACTTGGCGTAATTTTTATTCGATATTCAGAAGATAAGATGCCTGATATGACCGCGGACGGCAATATAATAGTGGATGATGTGCTACTTGCCGATCAAGTCGAGTTATCTCCGGATTGTATCGTGTTGAGCGTAGGAATACGTCCCAATGAAGGAAATGAAGATATGGCCAAAATGTTGAAGGTCTCGACCAGTAAGGACCGCTATTTCCTTGAAGCGCACATGAAACTTAGGCCGGTCGATTTTGCTAACAATGGCATATTTATGGCAGGATTGGCTCACTGGCCAAAGTTTATTGACGAGACAATAGGACAAGCATCTGGTGCAGCATCACGTGCAATATCCATCATTTCAAAACAATATTTGGAGACCCAGGGAATCGTAGCACATGTGAACGAGAACATATGCGACGGCTGTGGGATATGTGAGCCTATTTGCGAGTACAAAGCCATATCCATTATCGTGGACCCCGAAAACCCTGCGAAGCGCAAGGCTAACGTTAACGAAGGGCTGTGTATGGGGTGTGGTAGTTGCGTGGCTGCTTGTCCATCTGGAGCGATGGAACAACTAGGATTCAAAAACGATCAGATAATGGCCATGGTCAAAGCGGCATTGGAGGTGGGAGTTAACCATGACTAAAGTCGATTTGAAAACTAAAGATGACTGGGAACCAACGGTAATAGGATTCTGTTGTAATTGGTGCTCTTACGCTGGTGCAGATCTGGCGGGTGTGTCCCGTTTACGGATGCCGCCAAATTTCAAAGTCATACGTGTAATGTGTTCTGGACGAGTCGATCCGCTTTTTATTCTGAACGCACTGGAATCTGGTGCTGACGGCGTGATAGTCATGGGATGCCATCCTGGTGATTGTCACTACATCAGTGGTAATCTGAAAGCAGAACGTCGTGCAAAGTTTTTAGATGCTATACTTGAACAGCTAGGTCTTAAGGACCGTTTTGAGCTACAATGGGTATCTGCATCCGAAGGACCAAAATTCCAGGAAACGATAACCAATTTCGTTGATAAGATAAAGGGTCTAGGACCTAGCCCTGTCAATCTTTCTCCGGAAAAAGTCAATATTTCTAAGGATTTCCAGAAGAGGGAGCACATTCGTGATTCATTGATATCTTTAGCTCAGGCCATGGATTTCCATCCTGATTGTCCTATAGAGTTCGAAGAGAACGATGTGATGGAAGGATACGGGTTCCCGAAGTGGGATGCAGACAAATGTATCGGCTGCGGAACTTGTTATCTCAACTGTCCAGAGGACGTCATAATGATGGATGATCGTGATGGCTGGCGCTACATGGGACATAATTCCTTTGATTGTAGAACCTGCAGGATATGTGAGGAACTATGTCCACAAGATGCGATTGAGATCAAACATGGTTTTGATCTTACTCAATTCTTAGAAGGTGGCGTGATAGATGATGCCAATATGAGTCTAAGAGTTTGTACGGTCTGTAACAAAACGTTTGCTACCGATCGGCAATTGGACACTATAAAATTAAAATTGGCTGAGGGGGATCCCGAGAAGAACGTCCAGGGGCTGATTGTTCCTGATCGTATTTTTGAGGTATGCTCCAATTGTAAACTTATTAACAAAGCAAATGTAGACGGAGGAAAATAATGACAAAAAAAGTGTATTTACAACCCTACCATTGTCTAGGTTGTGAAGAATGCGTAGAGGCATGTGCAAAGGAACACGGATGGGACAGTCACAGTCATGTGCTTTGGGTGGACATGGTCTATCCGATAAGCATGAGATGTTTTCATTGCGAGGACCCGCCATGCATAAAGGTTTGTCCTGTGGACGCCATAAAAGTGTCCAAGGATTATGGAATACAAGTTGACGGCAGCGTTTGCATCGGATGTGGAAGCTGTGTTCTGGCATGTCCCTTCGGAGTGCCCGTGGTCAACTCGAGCAGCGGTAAAATGGTCAAGTGTGATCTGTGCATAGACCGTCAGAACGAAGGAAAGCAACCTGCATGTGTGGAGAACTGCCCATATGGTGCGCTGATACTCACTGACTTCGTGAATGTAAGAGATGAGAAGAGAGGCGTCACTGCCAAGAGACTGATCGAGACTGGCACTTATCTAAGAGCTGCGATCGATTCAATAAAGGAGGGGTACTGATGGTAAGTCTTTCTGAGAAACTTCCATACGCGAAGATAACTGAAAATTTGAATAAGAACGATAAGATTGCCGTGATATGCTGCAATTGCTGTGTACGTTTCTGTGGATCTGGAGGAGTAGTTATCATGAACGATCTCGCCTCCAAATTGAGAGCGGACGGTTACACTGTTACGGATGTCATTCCCACTGCAGGCTTGTGCGTACACGATTATGTACGTAACGCAAGGGTGAGCGATGGAATTACAGCCGTAGTTGTATCTGCTTGCGTAGCGGGATGGACCAGCGCCTCGAGAAGATGGACGGACATCAAAGTCATACCCACTGTTAACACCCTAGGTCTAGTGGTAGGAGACAGAAGGGTCGGCAATCTCAAGTTGATCATGCCTTTCGCGGAATACAAAGACCTTGCTGGTCACGAATGGCAGATGATGTCTGGAGAGAGACAAAAAGAGTGTAAAATCCCAGTACCGGTTCCGGAGGGGCATTAAAATGATAGTATCGATAAGAAAATTCACCTACGATGAACTGGTTAGTAAGCTGAAAAAGGATGACAAGATTGTTCTCTTTGCTTGTGGCACATGTATCAAATTCTGCGACATAGGCGGAAGAGATCGTACACACCATCTGGCTGAGAAACTAAGGTCAGACGGTTACAATGTCATCAGGGAAGAACTCTGTGGAGCAGCCTGTCTACTCGATCTGATAGAGAAGAGGAAAACGGACGAGGCTACCGCCAAGACCTTTGAGGAAGCCACGGTCATCATACCGTTGACCTGTGAAGATGGTTATGACAACATAGCCTACGCCTTCCCCGACGCTAATGTGATCTCAGTTACTAAGACGGTCGGTTTAGGTGTGTTCTCCACAGACAGGGGAATGACCCTTACGATGCCATTCGAGAGCACCGGGCTGAAGATGAATATCGACGGCTATGATCTTCCTGATGTCGCCAAGAAGTTAGGGTGCCATGCTGGCCCTTACTACGACGGCAACGAGAAGGCCTAATAAAGTCTAAGTCGCCCGTGTTCTGTACAACGCCTTCGTAAGAACATTGGTATGTAAACACGAGTGTGAGA
>CAYYMA010000064.1:0-5823 GCA_964472805.1 uncultured Methanomassiliicoccales archaeon
GTTATAACATATCTACACAGAATAGTGTAGCGTGTCTTTACCCACGTTACAAGCTGTGTCTCCGTTCAAACCAATTACCGACGTGTGACTACGCGCCGGGATATTTTTCTTAATCAAATCTAAAAACAAGATACGGCGTTAACGCTAATCAAAAGAAAAGAAAAAGTAGTTGACAACGTTCAAGAGTTCCCGTACGCTTGCGCAATACAGTACCATCAAGGACGCAGGCGGGCTTTACTTCCGGGTTCGGAATGGGACCGGGTGTTGCCCCGCCGCTGTGGCCGTCAACTAAATCATATGATATCCAGATGGTATAAATATCTTTCTGTCAATCAAACTAAATGTCATCAGAATTGAACATATATCGCGGCTGCAAGTACCGCGCCGATCAGTCCAGTGATGAAGTTGTTCGCATATTTTGAAATATAGCGATCTTCTATGGTGGCACCAAATAAACTGTCAAGCAGATTCCCCGTCATTCCGATGGCCATAGGGATCAGGAGCAACCAATCTAGGTTGTGGAAAAGAACAAACCATCCCATAATGGCCACTGCGGCCGAAGCTATGAATGATACGATTATTCCGAACACGGAAATGCCTCCGTTAGTTCCAGCATCTACCTTTTCAAAAGTTGTTATAAGCCATACTCGTGGGTCCTTGACGCCTATTTCGCTGGCAACCGTATCTGACGCTGCAACAGCAATCGATCCAAGATACGCTACGGCCATGATATCGTAGTATCCTGGGAATGCAAAATTAGCTATAGCTACGATGGCAGGTGCCAATGATACGCCGACAATATTTTTCCAATCCCTTTCTCCATGTTTTCCTTCTTGTAGCCCTTTCTCTTTTTTCTTACCAAAAGAAATCTTGGTTACAGCGAATCCTAAGGCGGCGAATACAACAAGCATAAGGAGCCAATCTAGGCCGCCTAGTATCCCTATAGTTAGAAGTACTGCTCCAGCGGCGATAGCGCCATCAGCGGTCAACATACCTGTCTTCCAGGCTACGACCGATAATATAAGCGATAGCGCTACTACCAGTACGACCTGAATCATTGGATCCATAGCATGTGTGAACAGAACGACATTTAATAACTATCTGCTTAATCCAATCACATAACGCTTTCGAGTACCGCTGTAGCGTACTCGATGCACTGTGATTTATTGGTCAGTGGGAAGAACATAACCTTTCCTTGTGAATACAATGTAACTTCCATTTCGTTAAACACGAAGACCATCATCATTTCATCCTTTTGTTTGATGACATAACCCTTTTTTTCAATAATTTCGGATGCTTTATCCATATCTATGTCGATCTCGTCCTGAGGAACAGCCATAAGTGCCGCTCCTCCGCAGAGACGGGCTATCGTGAACTTCATGGAGTAAATTCCTTCATTGTCTCACTGACGATGTTATGAAAATCTTCTAACGTTGATTCATTTATTAGCATGATGTCTGCAAGGGCTATAACTTCGGCCTGCCCCCATGATATTTCTCTTGTATCGCGATCAGCGAACTCCACCCATTCGCGAGGTGCATCTTCTCTTCCGCGCTTGACCAGGCGTTCATATCGGGTCTCTGGGCTGGAATGTATCGCGATAATAGTTACATCTTCGCTCAATGTACGGAAAGAATCGATCTCTTCCATACTTCTGCATCCATCTACAAGAAAGATTTCGCCGGACATATTTTTCAAGGCTTCCTTTGCCCAGACGTCCCTTCCTTTCTTTTTTCTAATCTTGTCTGCGTACTCGCCGATAGTAAGCCCTTCGTTAGAATGAAATTTTGAAAAATGTCCACGTACGATGTCGCCCATCCTGAGGAAGGGGAGATTCATACTACGGGCTACGGTCAGAAGTTCTTCTTTACCAGATCCTGGCATTCCGGTGATTATGATTATTTTCATAGTAAGCTGTCCGAAACGTTACAAAGTTCTCTATCACAGTAATAACACCTGAGTTTGGTAGGGCGTCGATTTACAACAAAGAATTCCGTTTCAATGGGTTCGTTCTTATTTGTAATGCAGTTGGGATTACAACATTTTGCAAGTCCGACAACACGATCTTCGAGAGTGACTTCGAATTTTTCTGCAACGTAATAATCTCTAATTATCGATATCGTTGCGTCAGGTGCGATCAAAGCTATTTTGTCTACTGTCTTTTGGTCTAATTCACAGTCTTCTATCTTTATGATATCTTTCCACATAGAGGACTTGCTGGATGATACATGTATTCCAACACTTATCGTTGAATCTACGTATTCGTTGACACCAAGTATCTTCAGAACGCTAAGTGCTTCTCCAGTGGCTATGTGGTCGATTACCGTGCCGTTCCTTATGGGCGCGAGTTTTATCTCCTTAGGCTTAGGATCCATCAGATGTCGCCTCCTAATATGGCACAAAGCAATGCCATTCTGACGGGAACTCCGTTAAATGCCTGTTGGAAGTATTTTGCGTGTTCTGAAGTATCGACCTCAGGTGCGATTTCATCGATCCTGGGAAGAGGATGCATTACAGCCATGTCGCTTCTAGCTTCACGGAGCATAGCATTGTCGACGCGATACATTCCAGCGACCCTCTTATATTCTGTCGGGTCGGGGAATCTTTCTTTTTGTATCCTAGTTACATAAAGAACGTCTGCTTTGTCGATGACGTCTTCGAGACTTGCGGTCTTGACGGGTCTACAACCCTTATCTTTGATGTGACTGATTATTTCATCCGGCATCTGTAATGAATCTGGGGCTACAAGTGTTAACTTTGCACCGAACATCGTAAGTGCTTCAGCTAAAGAATGTACAGTGCGTCCGTACTTCAGGTCGCCTACAAGTACTACGTTAAGACCGTCCAGTGAGCCCTTCGCTTGACGCATGGTAAATAAATCTAATAAAGTCTGAGTTGGGTGAGAACCAGCACCATCTCCGGCGTTTATCACAGGGTTTATTGAGAAATTAGCTGCAAGACGTGCTGCCCCCTCGTATGGGTGTCTCAGAACGATAACATCACAGTATGCATCTACCATTCTAATGGTGTCTGCCAAAGTTTCTCCTTTGGATATGGAGGTCATCGACATTTCGGATACATCGATAACATCGCAACCAAGCCTGTAAGCGGCACTTTCAAAAGATAATTTTGTACGTGTGGATGGTTCAAAGAACAGGTTACCAAGAATTCTTCCATGTAAAACCCTGTTGATCTTCTCACCCGTGGCATACGGTAACATTTTTTCAGATAAGTCTAGGAGGTATTCGATTTCCTCTCTCGTCAGGTCTCTTATGGAAACGACGTCCCTGTCATAGAAGTCCATGTTAGTTAATCCTGACCTTGCGTTATAACTTTTCGCTTGCGCGTACCAACATTAATTAACACGCGGACTCTCACTGAGCATTGATGCTGGAAATAATTGCTAGGTCCCACAGGGGTAGAATATGCAAATATAAGGACGGAGAGAACTCACTGAATACGCCGGTCGTTATAGATCTTGAAAAATCATCCGGTTCGTTTATCTCATTAGAGCCAGAAGGCAGAATACTTAATTTTATGGGTACGAAAGTGCCGTTGGATGAAGGCATGTTGACCACGGCTTCGTCAGTTTGCGGAGGGATTCGCGGCGTGTACGGAAAAGTATGTGTCGTCCGCCTTCCAGTGGAAGGGACGGAAGAGATACCTGAAGATTGTGAAGTCGTAGTAGTACCGAATGCTTTTGAGTTAAGACATGATGCCAGGAAGATGTTGGACGCTGTGATAAAGATCCGTGAACTTGCAGGTTTTAACCGTCTCGTATACTTATCGGGAATAGCAGAACCATCCACCGTATCTTTACTCAGTTATATGGGAGTGGATATCTTTGATGACATGCTTCCGAACGCCGCTGGCCTCATGGGCGTCAGAATGTTAGCTGAAGGCGAAATTCAGACGGGAGTTGAGCACTCCCAGGAGAACTCCAAGGAGTTGAAAGGCGAGGTAGAGAAGGTCAAGATCTTCATAACATCCGGGCGCTTGAGGGAACTCGTAGATCAGAGGGCAGTCGCATTTCCATCTTCTGTTGCACTTTTACGTCTGTTCGATGACCAGGGCTATGAATATCAAGAGGAGGCCTGTACACTTACTGGTGTAAGATTCAGTAGCAATACCGTGCAATCATTACGTAGGCCCGATGTCGAACGTTATCGTAGGACATTGTTGGACAGATACAGGAAGCCGGAGCACAAAAGAATCTTGTTACTGTTACCCTGTTCGGCAAGGAAGCCTTATCACACATCCAAATCACACAAAGCCTTTGCTTCTGTTATACACACGGCGGATCACGACACTTTGATCCATGAGGTAATACTCACGTCGCCGTTAGGTATCGTTCCGAGGGAGCTTGATATAATTTATCCGGCCAGCTCATACGATATACCTGTCACTGGTGAATGGAGCTGCCAGGAAAAAGAAATGATCCGTTCTATGCTCTCTGCATTACTGGAACAAGGCTATGACAAGGTAATATGTCACTTCCCTGATTATGAGATGATTGAAGATCTGGCAGAAATGGAATTCACCGTAGAGAACGGTAGCCCAACATCTTTCGAATCACTAGGAAATTTAGATTCGGCCCTTCGAGAGGCTGCAAGAGGAATGGATCTTCCTGGGTACATGGTCGAACGTAAGGAGACCTTGCGTTCAGTATTATATTATCAATTTGGAAAAGAGTGTGCCGATGCGATAATGGACGAGAACACGTTTACAACAGGTAAGTTTCCATATTGGAAGATTATTCGTGAAGATCCTGAAGACCGTACTAAAAAGACCCAGCTTGGTATGATGACTCCTGAAAGAGGAATGATATCCCTTACTTTAGAGGGGGCGGAAGTCCTTTCAAGAACAGGTTGTTTCACGGTCAAGATGAATGACTTCGAGCTTAAAGGAAACCTATTTGCTGTAGGTGCTTTAGAAGCTGACCCTAATATTAGGATCGGAGACGAAGTGGTCATAATCCGTAACGGTGAGGTTGCAGGCGTAGGAGTTGCGGACATGTGTGGACGTGAGATGGTCCAGATGGTCCGCGGTATGGCTGTACGCGTGCGTCATAAAGCCAAGTGATCCACTTTCGGTCACTTTCGGGCACCTCCCCTGATTTAGTTCATATACTGCGTAATTAATAGTATAGTTAGAGGACAAAGATGTGCATCCCCCGATACACATTATCGTCTTCCATCAGAGGCAGGGTAAGCATCCCATCCATCCACGCAACCCGCCTCTGTTTTTATTTTTCATATATTCGTATTCTGATCGGAAGAAAGGTCTTCAAGTCTGGAAATTGCTTCTTCATTACCCTTTTTTGCGGCCATATCGAGGTATTTAATCGCTTTATCCATATCGGGTTTGATGCCACACCCGTCTCGGTACATGTAGTAAAGGGTCATCTCCGCTTGATCCAGACCTTTAGAGGCCGCTTCCAAGATAAGTGAAAATGCTTTTTCCATATTTTGAGGCGTGCCTCTACCGTTCTTATACATCATACCCATGCGATAAAACCCTGCGGCAAGTCCTCCCTCCGCGGCCATTTTGAATAGTGTAAAAGCAGTATCATAATTGAAGATCATTTCATTGTTCCCGTTGATATAGCCGCATTCAAGCATGTCTCCGAGGGCCATAGCTGCACCGGGTGAACCTTGCTCTGCTCCCAGTTTGAAGAATTCTACGGCTTTGTCTATATCTTTGTCTGCACTTATGCCGTTCAGATAACACGCTCCCACTTCAAAGGAGGATTCGCAATTTCCGGCTTTGGCTGATCTTTTAAGTTTCCATAGACTCTCTTTACGGCCGAACATACATGCCAAT
>CAYYMA010000065.1:0-5769 GCA_964472805.1 uncultured Methanomassiliicoccales archaeon
AACGTTCTGTAAACGGAAAATAGATAACAGGTGGATTAAAATGGCTGAAAAATACGTAAGTCTGGCAGAGGTCGCCGAGCTACTAGCTAGCGACAAAGAAGATAGAGGACTCCTTGTAACACAAAATGCGGCAATGGAGCACGCCAAGATTGTCAGCCTCCTTACCGTAGAAGATACAAAGGCCCTTATCGAAGAGCTGAAGGAAATTCCGCCTGTATCGAATTTTACCGCTGTTAAGATAGCGGACGTACTTCCTAAATTTCCGGTCGATCTACGTGCAATCTTTTCTAAAGAGAGAGTCAACTTAGAACCAGAAACTATTAACAAGATTTTAGCGACAGTCGCTAAATACCTGTAAGCAGGTACTCAAGAGGGATCACCGTGGAAGAGTATGTACGCATTATCGATTATTTACCGCAGGGAATACCTAGCGGTAGTTATTCTAAAAAAGAGCCTGTATGTTTCGGAGTCGGTGAAGAAGAGTTCAAACTCTTTGAACTGGTACCTAGACCCAACGCCCAGATCCATATGGGGGATCGAGTCTACGTGGGAGAGAACAGATCACTTCGCACGCAGATAGAGCATATCAGAAGACGCGTCGGATATAGCGAACTAACTAACACCGCCCAGACGGAACTGGATTATGCCGTTAATGAGATTGTTGCTTCTAATTCAAAACGATTCATACGTTTCTACAATGAAGCTATTCCGATATCTATGCGTAAACACATGCTTGAAGAACTTCCAGGCCTGGGAAAAAAGAGTATGGAAGCACTCATCAAAGAACGTAACAAAGAGAAGTTCAAAGACTTTGCAGACCTGTCGGCAAGAGTTCCCGTCGTTAAAAACCCGGAAAAACTGATATCAGCAAGAATAATCTTGGAAATATCGGACAGCGACATGAAGCGCTATATCTTCGTTGCAAGATGAACGGAACTGGACGCTTAATCGGTGAAACTGGTCTAGTCCCTAAAAAGGAAAAGGGCCAAAATTTTCTTACTGATAGAGCCACGGCTGACAGACAGATCGAGTATGCTAACATATCCAAAGATGATAGGGTACTCGAAGTGGGCCCTGGTTTCGGCATATTAACCGAACGTCTGGTTCAAGCTAGCGATCATGTGACATGTATCGAACTAGACGATAAATTGGCAGATTACGTCGATAAAACCTTCGGAGAACAGGTAAATCTCATACGAGGAGACGCGTTGAAAGTCGAATGGCCAAAATTTGACGTATTCGTTAGTAATCTACCATATAGTGTTTCTACACCCATAATATTCAAACTTCTGAATTACGATTTTAAAAAAGCCGTCGTGATGGTACAAAAAGAATTTGCAGATAGAATGGATGCAAAACCTAGTACTAGCGATTATTCTAGACTCACTGTCGGAATTTATTACAGGGCACAATGTAAGATCATCGAGACCGTGCCTGCAGGACGTTTTAATCCTAGACCTAAAGTCGATTCATCAATAGTAACATTAACGCCACGCCCAACACCCTTCGAAGTGGATAACGAAAAACTGTTCTTTAAAATCACAGAAATATGTTTTTCACATAGACGCAAAAAGATCGGCACTTCGCTTAAGAATGCAAACATTATCGCTAAGAATGCTAACCTACCTTACCTTGACGATAGGATTGAAGCTTTAACTCCGGAAAAAATAGGCGAACTATCGAACTTGATAAATGCAGATACAACAAATGTATAATGTTTGTGCGACCATACACGTTCGATTTAATGCTTATTGGAATTGTAGGAAAACCCAACGTGGGCAAATCAACTTTTTTTGGCGCTGCTACAATGGCACCTGTCGAGATAGCCAACTATCCTTTCACTACGATAGAGCCCAATAAAGGGATCGGACATGTAAGGTCCACTTGCCCATGTAAAGAACTAGGCGTAGAATGTACACCGCATAACTCAACATGTGTCGACGGCGTACGATGGATACCTGTAGAATTACTGGATGTTGCCGGCCTAGTGCCAGACGCATGGGACGGAAAAGGATTGGGAAACAGATTCTTAGATGACTTGAGACAAGCTGACGTTTTAATAAACGTAATAGACGTCAGCGGTTCCACAGATATCGAGGGAATTCCCGTAGCTAGAGGAACACACGATCCGATTGAGGATGTTACGTTCCTTCATAAGGAAATCGATCGTTGGATGTTGGAAATAATAAAGAACGGACTGGGAAGAATAGCCAGGCAAGCTAAAATGCAGGGCACAAAACCAGAGACGATACTTGCTGAAAGACTAGCGGGCCTTAAAGTTACAGAGGGACAAATCAAGGATGCAGTTAGAAACGTTGCATTGCCCGACGACCCTTTACTTTGGGATGATGAACTTCTTTTGCCTTTCTGTTCTAGGCTTAGGGAACTGAGTCGCCCTACGATGGTCGCAATGAACAAAGCGGACATTGCGTCAGAAGAAAATATCGTCAATGTACAGAACTTTACTAGCGAATGCACTCCGACCATGGCGGATACGGAACTCTCACTAAAAAAAGCGGCCGTCATCGGAATCGTAGAATATATTCCAGGAGACAAGGCGTTCAAAATCAAAGAAGGAGTTAAAGTAAACGATGCCCAAAAGAAAGCACTTGATCTAATGAATGCCAATATGGCACGTTTTGAATCAACAGGCATACAAAAATGTTTAGAGAAAGCCACTTTCGAAATGCTCGATCAGATAACCGTCTACCCAGTGGAGGACGAGAACAAGTACATGGATCACTTCGGCAGAGTTCTGCCTGATGCTTTCCTAATGCCACGTGGCGCTACTGCGAAAGATCTAGCATACAAAGTACACTCTGATTTAGGCGATAAATTCATTAGGGCCGTGAACGCAAAGACAAAACGCACCATCGGAGCGGATTACGTCCTATTGGATGGCGACGTCATAAAAATAATTGCGAACAAGTGATCACATGGAAACCTGGGACGTCAGACTGTTATCCGCATCGTACATACAGAACAACGAAGATATCTCCGTGGAACTGTTTGGTAAGACCCGCGAGGGAAAATCGATAACAGTACTGGCACATGGTTTTCAACCTTATTTTTTTATTGTCAATCCTACTCCAGCAGTTGAAGAGAAATTAAAAAAAGACCGTGAAGTCATTTCCACAGAACATGACAGCCTTCTTTTCCGAGGTGAATATCAAGACGTGTTGAAGGTCACAATAATGTACCCTTACAAGGTGCCAGAGTACCGCAACAACGCAAGAAATGAAGGATTCAAGATACTTTCGACCGACATTCCATTCCATCTTAGATACATATATGACATGGATCTCGGCGCATGTTTGAGAGTCAATGGAAAAGAGATTCCGGGAATATACACCACGGACCTCATTGTGGACATGGAGAACTACGAAGACCTCGAACCATTCACCCCACCGATGAGAGTTATGTCTTTTGATCTGGAGAACAGTATCGAACATGATTACATCTACTGCATATGTGCAGTCATATCTGAAAACGACGTCGTAAAAGAATGCGAACCAATAACTGGTTCTGAAAAAGATATAATCACTAAATTCGCAGAACTTATTCAAACAGAAGATCCTGACGTTCTCACTGGATACAATATAGATAATTACGACATAAAGAAGATAAAAGAACGAGCGGAGTTCAACAAGATGACCGACGCCATGCCTTGGGGGCGAGACGGAGGACAGACCAGAAGTATTAGCGATAGATACTGGCGCATCAAAGGAAGGCTCGTGATAGATGCTTGGTGGGCCGCAAAAAAAGAACTTAGACCTAAACAGGAGACGTTGAACGCAGTTTCAATGCAACTTTTAGGCGAGGGAAAAATGGACGTTGATCCAGCAAAAATGGACGCTGAATGGAAAGATAACCGCGAAAAAGTTCTTAAATATTGTACTAAAGATGCAGAGCTGGCACTTCGAATTCTGGATAAAATAGATTCTATAAGGAAGGGCATGGACCTAGCCGCCGTTTCTAGATTACCTATAGAGGATGTAATGACTACAGGATCTTCCCAATTAGTAGATTCTTTGCTCATACGTGCAGCCGATCGCCACAAAGTAGCAGTTCCGACCATGGGAGGTCGGAGCGCTAAGGATGACCAGATAGAAGGCGGATATGTTCACACCATGAATGCGGGATTATATCACTGGGTCGTAGTACTGGACTTTAAATCGATGTATCCGTCCTTGATAATATCCAAAAACATATGCTTCACCACACTATCAGAAGATGGCGAGATAGTCAGTCCTTCGGGAGCACGTTTTATGTCCAAAGATCGTCGGGAGGGACTACTTCCAACGATACTTTCTAACTTAATGGACTACAGAGACAGTATCAAGTCTTCGATGAAGATTACCAAGGACTCTCATGAGTATCATTATTTGAACGGTCTACAAGAAGCCGTTAAGATAATAATGAACACTTTTTACGGAGTATTCGCGTCTTCTTTTTACAGATTTACGAATAAAAATATTGGCGCTGCGATAACATCCTTTGCCAGAGCCAACGTCAAAAATATAATAAGTGAGCTAGGATCGGAAAAGATCGATGTAATCTATTCTGATACGGATTCAGTGTTCATACAGTCCCCTGCAGATAACCTTGAAGAATCAGTAAGTTTCGGCAAGTCATTGGCTGAAAGATTCACTACAGAAGGAGGAGTACTAGAGTTCGAGAAACTTATCGAACCGCTGTTTTCGCACGGCAAGAAAAAAAGATACGTAGGTAGAGTGGTATGGCCGAACAAAGAGGATGATCTTTTAGTACGTGGGTATGAGATCCGTCGTTCTGATTCGTTCGGTATTCAAAGCAAGCTTCTTGAAGAATTATTTGAAGAAATATTAAATGAAAAAAACGAAAAAGCCATTGCTTACGTTAGAAAAACAATACAGGATACGTTAGAAGGCAAGATATCCGCAGAGGAACTTGTTATTTCTAGAACATGTAAAGGTCTCGAAGCCTACGCCAATCCCGACAGGATGACCAACGTACAAGCCGCTCGTAAGATGATGGCGTTGGGATACAAGTTCATACCTGGAATGAAAGTATCGTGGATAGTAACTAACGGATCAATCACCCCGCAGAAGGTCGAACCTTTTATCAGCGGAAAAGAGTTCGAACAAAAACCTGACTATCGCTACTACGCTGAACGTCTGGCACAAACCGCATCCCGTATTACAGAAGTTTTTGGCTGGTCAGAACGGGATCTTATGATGGGGAGCCAGCAGACAACACTTTTTGATATGGATTTTCAAAAGAAATCAAGCGAAAAGGATCAAACAGTGTCTAAAGCAAGCAAACCTACAGTTAAGAAAAAGACATCGAATTTGGATGATTTTTTTTGACAGTGGGTTGAATTTAAAATCCATACAGGTTTATCTGCACTATGAAGTATACGCCCCAGAAGATCAGTGATGCGATGATAGCCAGTATGCAAACGAACGTGTAAGCATTGCTGGTTTTATTCTTATCCGTATGTGCCAGCACCGCACCCAATGTTCCCATGGCCAAACCACCTATAGGAATAATAACTCCAACAATTATGGCTAATATACCCAATATGATTGGAAACTTCGAAGGAGACCCTTTCGCGAACTGTGGTAACGTGATCGTTTGATCTGCACCACAGCTCGGACAAAAACGAGTGCCCGGTGGAATATCGTATCCGCAATCGGTACAGTATGGCATGCGTATGCAATGGTCAACGGGAAATATAACATTATGTAGTCTTAAAAACATCAATAATTAAATAGTGTATAGTAATCA
>CAYYMA010000066.1:0-5648 GCA_964472805.1 uncultured Methanomassiliicoccales archaeon
TAGCATAAGACAGCAGTAAAGCATTTTTAAACATCAAGTCCCTTGACGAAACATGGACCAGATCAGAGAACAATTTATCCGATACCCTTCTCAAGGTAAAGTAGCAGAGGTCATGCTAAGATATGGCATCAGCGAGATCGATGGTAAAGCGTTCTGTGGTGACGTAGAGATAACTGATTCTGCCCTAGCACGATCTGCTGGAGTCGACCGTCGTGTTGTCCGTTCTGCATTAGAAAAAATACAAGAACAACCAGAACTCGACGCTATTTTCTCAAAACTAAGACCAATCCTTATGTTAGACGGTATAGCTTCAGAGATAGGTTGTTCAGTTCTGGAAATAGTTCCCACGGACGCAAAAATACCTGGAATATTAGCTGACGTCACATCAATAATCTATCGCGCAGGACTATCCGTAAGACAAGCAGTAGTAGACGATACAGGAGACCGAGAGGAATCCCATCTTATAATCGTCATGGATGGCCACATGCCTTCAGAGTTGATACCACAACTCAAAGAATGCCGTGGAGTAGCTAGAATCATAATTCGATGATCACTCTTCGGAATCAAACTCACTTAGAATTATCTCGTCAGATCCAACCTTCTTACAAAGACTTTTTGAAATCATGCCTAATTCAATCCACGCAGCATCAAAAACCCCTATCGGTAAAAGACATTGAATCCAAAGATTGCCTCGGATCTCTTTACTGTTCACTTTACTACCGTAGAAATCGGTAACATCATTTAAACTAACCTTAGTACAACGCTCTGCGAACTGACTTGCTTGCTCACAGTCCGACGTGATTTTGATGTCCACATCACCGTCCTCACGAAGCTTTGCTATCACCACGTGAGTTCTACCACACGTCCTCATCTTTACTATTACTTTAGAAGCCATAGAACGATACTAACGTCTGAGCTTATTAGTCGAACGTATCCTTTTGGATATCTCGTATACGACGTGAGATCAATCAATAGTCTTTAGGCACTTGTAGATTAGTACGCTTTCAGGACATGCTCGTTCACATCTACTACATGCGTAGCCTCCGCACAGATCCGTACGAATGTTAGCGTAGTTACCATCGGCTTCTTCTGTTATCGTGATAGCATCCTCTGGACAAGCACGCTCGCAGGTGCGACAATACGTACATCCTTTTATCTTTCCGCGGAGTATCGTTCCAGAATTTTCAAGAACAAATACATGCACCTTTTCCGTATCAGGAAGATCTCTCTCTGACATGCGTGTGACCTTAGGATCGGGATCAGGGTCGCCGATAGGAGGCAGATCATAAACATCAAGCATGTTGTTGTATTCAGACATGGGCATATTCTGTACCCAAAGCGAGTATTCGATAGAGTATAGATTTTTGAATATCTCGGAAGTAGCAAACATACAGTGATCAGCCCTTAATTTTTTAGCAAATTCTCTAAGTTCGTCTAACGTCAATTCTCCCGTAGCTACTTTACGAGCAAGTCCGATAGACGTGTTTCCGAATTGAATTATATCGTTCACTCCAGGAACTACCATACCAATAGCTAACGCTTTTCTAGCATCTACGTACAATCCAGAAGCTCCAGACATGTAGGTCTTCTTGACATCCCCTGGCCACATACCTGCTTCGTTTAACAGCGTAATGAATCCTGCCCTCAAAGCACCTATGGCCTTTCCGGCCTCTTCGATATCTTTTGACAAGATATCTATCCCGTCCTGAAGATGTAATTTACCATTATCGGTATTTATGTTGGGAGGTGAAACGAGTCCAGATTTCAGTCCGCAATATATGGCGGCTACAACTCCTGTACCTGTTATACCGATGGCTTTACCATGCATAAGTCCTTCTTTGACCACTTTGCCAGTGATAGGATTGATCGTATCGCCTTCACGTGCAGTCATAGTCTTATCAAGAACTTTGCATATCCATCCGTCAGGCGTTATGTTTATGTCAGATATCGCACCGGGTGCCGCTAACATTCCTCGATCTATTTCCTGACCTTCCATCGCAGGTCCGGCGGCTGCAGAACCTGTTATAATTTTACCGTCATGTAAAAGGGCCATTTCAGCATTGGTACCATAATCGGCTACGATGCACGGCTCTTTTTCGTTAAGAGCGTTGGTCATCATTAACATAGCAATAGCGTCCGCACCAATCTCATGCCTTACGGCCGGAGGTATAGTTACCATCGCGTTGGGCATTCCTTCGAACCCCATGTCGGAAGCTGATATTATGGCACCATCCCTGTTAGGTGATACAACGCCTAGAGTTTCCAACCTATTTTTACCAGCATACGCTAGATCTCTTATCTCTATACCTTGTAATATAGAAAGCTGGAATGGGTTTCCGCACACACCTACATGTTCTACTTTGCTTAGATCTATATTCATTGTTTTGAATAATGCATTAGTCGCATTCACAAGAAGTCCGGTAGCAACTTTTTGTCCGGTCTTTATTGCAAAGTCCACATGATCTATCACGTTCATCCCAGGTATAGGATGGCGCTGTGTTATGGAAGAAGCTAACGTCTCCCCAGTGTCTAAATCAATCGCTTGGCAGCGAAGACCGCTGGTCCCAATATCTAATGCTATACAGTATCTTGTCATTTTCCTCCACCCTTTACTTTTTAAATGATTTAACGCATTTTGCAGCCATTACGGCAGTACCTATATCCAACGGGTCGTGTATTATTGTATCGGATTTCTTTTCGCCTTCAGCATCGAAACTATACGGCAATCCAGGTGAAGATATTACGGCACCAGTTGATATTAAATTACCAGATATTAGTGCTGGAGAGGCATTCAAAATATATTTACTGGAAGATATAGCTTTGTCTATATTGGATATTGCAGTTGCTTTAAATTTTAACGCTACTTTTTCAGCCTTATCGGTCTGTATATCAGTAACATGAACCTTCGCACCTTTTTCCGTTAGTATGCGCATTGCTTCAGACCCTACGAGCCCCGCACCAATAACCAGTACGTCCTTGTTCTTTAGTCCGTTCGCAACACCGTCCAACGCTTCGACGTATCCTGCAGCCGTAGCGAACGCATTGTCGGCATATATTCCGGTCCTTACGTTATACGCAATATAACGTAAATCATCAGCGGTGAATATGATGTCAGCTTCGTTCTCTAACGCTTCATATATACCGTCAATATCGGTTTTGGATGTAACGAAGCTCTTAAATCCCATTCCTTCAAGAATAGCACTTACGCTTAGTGAAAAGCCTCCTATGATTCCAAGACCCGCCGTAATAGGTACAGAAGCAGTAAGATATTGTGAAAGATCGTAATCATTTGGATCTTCGCCAACAGCCCTGAAAGCCAAGGTCTTGAGATCTATTCCAATAACTTTTTGAAGTTCATCACTGCGTTCTTTTGCAGTTCTAGGTATATCCTCTATCATTTCCTCTGTAAGTCTTGTCATCATACCATCTCTGGACTGTCATCATAAAATATTTTTACATTCGACTCGTGGATCATACGTTCACGTACAATCAAACGTTTTTTATCCGCCTCGGCCTCATCTCGACCTTTTGTGATGACCGTAGCGTACCATTCTTTCTTACCTGGCTCATAGTCGGTTATCATCTTATCGGAGCCGAACAATCCCGTGTGTATCTTTGGATTTCGAACCCGTCCGAACACTTTCTCTCCGCTTGTACATAACACGCCATCTTTGAACGCATAGTGTTCGTATACACTTGCTCCACCCGTGTTGATTACTGTGGACTTCTTCATCATCGCACAATCCACAAGCTCCTTCAGAAGGTTTATGCCCGTCCCTGCCTCAATGGCGGCCGGTGTCTGACTAGGTATCCTTGCGTCTATCTCAAGCACTCTAAGTCCGTTAGGAGTGTCTATTGCTTCCATATCCATAAGTGCGTTCAGATGCATAGCTTCTGCAGCCTTTTTACATACGTCCCGTAGTAACATATCCTTCTCAGACGAAATGATATTTGAATTACAACGTACCATCTTACAGTCATATTTGCTATCTAATATCACTTCGGTAGTAACGTAAGAACGTGCTTTTTTTCCGTTTCCAATCGCTTCTATCGATACACTTTTTCCAGAAACAAATTCCTGAATAATTGGAACATCTTTGAGCTCAGCAACTTTTTTTAGTCCTGCTAATCTTTCAACCTCGTTCTTAGCTGCTGTGACACCTATACTGCCACTCTGGCACGATGGTTTTACTATCACGGGGAATCCACATTCAGGCCAAGGCTTAGGAATCGGCACACCGGCTTCTTCCATAAGTATGTTAGAACGTTCCTTGGAACAGGATATTTTGTAAGATCTCATATCAAACAAGAACGGTATTCCTGTTCCTTTTAAATTTGAATTTAACGTTTCCAAAAGGTCCAACTCTTCACATGCGGGCAATACCGCATCACAATCACCGAATATTTTCATTGCTTGATCTGCGTCCTTAGTTGGATCTAGAACGTATGCCTCGTTAGCAAGTGCCAGAGCTGGAGCATCAGGCCTTTTATCAATTACTACAGTTTCAAAACCAGCTCTTTCAGAAAGATATACTGCTTCCATTCCCTGTAGAGCGCCGCCCACTATTGCAATTCTCATTCTAGCGGCCTCCCAACTCTGCCTTTTTATTATTTAATAAAGTCTGGAACTCCTCATTGGTAGCTGGACGTTTGCCTATTTTCTTAAGAATACTAAAAACGTTTTCAACTGAACGGTTTCCATTCTCTATATCTAATTCGTGTTGTGCCACACCTGCTAATTTCCTGTCGGGCAACACAATTGAAGTTATTAGATTGGCACCTGCGTTAAGCCTGTCTATCATTCCAGATATGCCTTCTACATCCAAAGTTGCAGGGATGATACTTTTAGGATACATTATTCTCATTATTGCAATAGCTAGTAACTCGTTCGTCGATTCTGCGACTTTAAGATCGCTCATAGGCGTCCCATCCTGTGGAACAAAGGACATTGCACGGATCTGCTCGCATCCCTGCGGGCCCATCCTCATAACAAAATCGGCTCTGTCTTCAACAGTCTCGCCAACGCCTACCAACATTCCATCCTCGGCCAGCATTCCCGCTTCTCTAGCCCATCTTCTCACGTCTATGCGGTTTTGATAATCCTGATTTAATCTAAGTTTCTTGAAAAGCTCTAAATTATATGTTTCCTGGTAACAAGCGTAAAAGTCAGCACCTGCTTCTTTCATCTTGATAAAAATATCTTGTGGTACAGCACCAGGAGATACCATTATTCCAATGTTTACTGCATCTCTGACAGATCGTATAATATCTAGAAGTCTGGCACAACCATTTTCAAACATTACTGGGTCTTCACCCATAGTAAGATCCACAAGGTTTATGCCTGCGTCCATTAAGTTTTTTGACAGCTCGACTATCTCTTCCGTAGTTTTTCTGTATCTGTCCAAACCACTAGTGTTTCTAAAATAACAGAAAGAACAATTGTTCTTACAATATGTTGAAAAGTATACGAAACCGTATGTGAATATTTTATCTCCGTATTCTTTGTCCCTTATGTTCCTGGCAGTTTCAAATAGGAGTTCCTGTTCCCTGGAATCAGCGTTGAAAAGTCTTACAACATCATTGTGAGTAAGCTCCTCCCCGGCCGCTGACCTGTCTAATATTTCCTGTACATCCGTAAAATCACCTCA
>CAYYMA010000067.1:0-5584 GCA_964472805.1 uncultured Methanomassiliicoccales archaeon
GCTTTAATCCAGCGTCCATTGTCAGTAATAGTGTAGCTTGACTGTCCTTTCCGCCTGAGAACGATACGATTGCAGGAAGCTGGTTTCTTTCTATCGTGTTCTTAATGAATCCTACAGCTTCACTGACCCTTTTGTTTATCACTTCAGTATTAGCATCAACGACTTCGTCCCAAGTATGTTTTTGCTTACGTTCGAGTTTATCTTCAGGTTTATACCATCTCGGTTTTACTGCCATTCCTCGTCCGCCGACCATCTCGGATGCTGACATCCTAGCACTTCCTGCGGCGATGATCGTTCCGTCCTTTGTTATAATGACGACCTCGTCACCGGATGCAACGTCTGGATGTACTGAAATTACACCAGGTGCCATAAGATTCTTACTATCTTGTACGTATTTTACTGCCCCATCATCACACACAACGAAACCTTTGCTTACAATATTTTTAAGACGCATTGCACCCTGCATTCTTAGAATGCCTTTCCATCCATCTCCTAGATCGAACCTCATCGTTGCTACAACGATTCCATCACAAACGACTTCCTCCATGCGATCTAATCCAGGTACTTTGTTAAGAATTACTATGTGACCGTCAGGTAGCACAGCTTTTCCAGAACCTTCGCCGTAAGTATCGTCTAAGATATTACGTATACGTTCTATATCTTGATCAAAGGCAGGCCGAGAATCAGCTGGTGGTGTTAGTATAACTTCTTCTGTCTCGGAACCGCAAACGGGACAGTCTTTGCGCTCTAATATCGGTAGATTACATTCACCACACCATCTAAGGTGGTTCTTCCCAAGTCTTACGGCGCCCATGTCCCTGTCCAGTACGATGGACGTATTAATTTACTTTTATCCTATCGTCCTTGATGCGTCGTAACGGACGGAGGGGAAACGACTTAGGACCACTTTTTCCAAGCTCGAAGGATAAATGGATATTTATATTAATCAATGTACTATAGAGTACATCAATGTATATAAATTCAAATACTATAACGATATTCGGTGTTATCAAGGAAAAAAGGGATCTCCATGGATGACAATATAGAACCGTCTAAGAAACGATATGCCATACTGATGGCGGGGATGGTCATACAGCTGTGTGCCGGGGTGATATACATGTGGGCGGTGTTCAAGGCCCCGGTGGCGGAATATCTAGGACGGTCCCCCACGGATATCGCACTGGTATCCTCCATAATGCTTTCCGCCTTCGTGATCGGTATGTTGATAGGAGGGACATCACAGGACAAGTTCGGACCCAAGGTCGTGGCCGTAATCGGCAGTGCGATAATGTCCGTCGGGATATTGGCCACGTCCTTCGTCACCTCCGCCTCGGCGGACCTGATATTCCTGACTTACGGTATCGTTGGAGGTCTCGGTGTCGGGATAGTCTATCTATGCACCATCGTCTGCGTACAGAAATGGTTCCCCGACAGACGGGGTTTCGCCACCGGTGCGATGGTAGGTGCCTTCGGTTTCTCATTGGTCATTTTCGCACCTATCACAAAGGACCTTCTTGTGGACGTCGGGGTCCCAGGGACGTTCATGACCTTGGGGATAGCGTTCATGGTCATATGCATAGGTGCATCGTTGTTCATCTCCGACCCGCCGAAAGGATACATCGTATCAGGGGCCATAGCAAAAAAGAATACCGATCAGAAGCAATACACCCCCAAGGAGATGGTCAGGACCAGATCGTTCTATCTGATATCCGGGTCGTTATTCTTTATCTTACCCGCCTACTTCATATTGAACCCCAACCTGGTGACCCTTGCGGTGGAACGTGGATTCTCAGGTTATGCGGAACTCGGGGTGATGATAACCGGTGTGTTCAGTGCCACAGGTCGTCTATCGATAACATGGTTATCCGATAGGACGGGACGTACCCCTGCATTGTTCCTGATCACGATAATGACCGCCATCGGAATAATCACGTTGACATTTGCGACCGGGTTCCTGTTCTTGGTATGCGTAGCCATGATCTCCTTGGCCTTCGGCGGTGCCTCCGGTACCTATGCGGCGGTCACCGCGGATCATTTCGGGACCAGGAATATGGGTGCTAACTACGGGATAGTGACGTTAGGGTTCGGAGCGTCCGCGTTGATATTCCCGTACCTGTCGAACCTGATATCCGCACCCGGGGAATTCACCAACGCGTTCATCCTCTCGGCGTTGACATGTGCCATGGCCTTCGTCCTGGTGATCATGCTCAGGATGACCGGGGATAAGGATAAGAAAGTATCCGACCTGAACATTAATATTAATAGCTGAACAGGACGTTCCCAGGATGAAGGCGTCAAGATGAAAAAAGTATTGAAGGCTTCGGAAAGATCGATGGGGATGGATTATGCCATAAGGGAGATCAGCGTTCCCGCTGAGCAGGCCGCCAAAGCAGGCAAGAAGATCATCGGCCTCAATATAGGGGACCCCAACAAATGGGATTTCGAGACACCGGAATATTTCAAGGACGCCTTGAGACGGTCCGTCGACGAGACGGACAACGGATACGGCGACTCACAAGGAAACCTTGATTTCCGTGAGGCGATAGTCCACCGTGAACGTATCAAACACGATGCCGACATCACCACCGACGAGGTCTACATAACCAACGGTGTCAGCGAAGGGATAAACATCCTCATGGGGACGTTCCTGGAACCTGGCGATGAGGTACTCGCCCCAGGTCCGGGTTATCCCTCCTACGCTCAGTACATAGGGTTCTACGGCGGTGACGTGGTCCCGTACAGACAGATGGAGGAAGAGGACTGGGCCCCCGACGTGGACATGATCCGTGAAAGGATCACCGACCGTACCAAAGCGATAGTCATGATCAACCCCAACAACCCGACAGGTGCGGAATACGAGGCGAAACACGTCAAGGAGATCGGGGACATATGTGCAGAGTTCCAGATACCGTTGATCTCGGACGAGATATACGATAGGTTGGCGTTCGATGGATATTTCCATTCCGCCTCCAGGTTAAGTGACGACGTCCCCAGGATAATCGTTAACGGTTTCTCCAAGGTCAACCTGATGCCGGGATGGAGGGTTGGTTATTTCTACATGATGGACGAGGACGGCCTGATGGACGAGATACGTGAGGGCGTGATGAGACAACTCCGTGCACGTATCTGTGCCAACGTACCATGTCAGGAGGCGGCGAAGGCCTCCTTGGAAGGACCTCAGGATTATATCGTGGATATGAACCGTAAACTGAAGGAGAGGGCCGACTTCTCATACAAGAGGTTGAACGAGATCGACGGGATAGAGACCAGGAAGGCCCAGGGTGCATTGTACATGTTCCCGAAGATAGACCTCAGGGGACGCTGGAGGACCGACAAGGACTTCGTCCTGGACCTGATAAAGGAGGAAGGTGTGGTGCTCGTGCACGGTTCAGGGTTCTGTGAGGAGTTCGGGCAAGGTCATTTCAGGACGATATTGTTACCGCCGTTGGACGTCCTGGAGGAAGCCTACGATAAGTTGGAAAGGTTCATGGAAAGACACGCCTGATACACGTAGATATTCAAATATACGTACTTCCGTGCGATGACCATGGATTTCAGGGAGATAGCCGAGAAAAGACAGAGCTGCCGTTCATACGACCCTTCGAGGAAGGTGGAGGACGAGAAACTACGTGCTTGTCTCGAGGTAACGAGGTTGGCACCGTCAGCGGTGAACTCACAGCCTTTCACGATGTACGCCGTGACAGGTGGGAAGGCCGAGGAACTATCCGACCATAAGAGATCGGGGATGGGGAAGTTCGTCGAGGATTGTCCTTCTTTTGTGATATTCGTGGAGGACGATTATAACGAAAGGGCGAAGGCCGCCTCCGAGTCCCTGGGCATGGATTTCCGATCCATGGACGTGGGGATAGCCAGCGCATATCTGACGGCGAAAGCTACCGAACTAGGATTGGATACCTGTATCATGGCCTATTTCAGCAACGACGGGGTACAAAGGATCCTCGGGACGGAAAGGAGGATACTTCTCGCGGTGGCTATAGGATACCGTAAGGACGATGACGTACAGAGACCCAAGGTAAGGAAGGACTTCGACGACATCGTGAGGATGATGCGATAAAGAAAGGGATATAGAACGGACGGACGAGGGATAGAACCAACGTACGGACGAAGAAGAGAGAGAGAGAGAGAGAGAGAGAGAGAGAGAGAGACATGGATACCGACGGTACTCGTCGTTCGTACATGATCAAGAATATCCCAAGTACATTTTAGAACACTTAAACTATTTTTTTTAAGTCCATGATCTATGAGGTGAGACATGATCAATGATGAGAAACCTAACAAGTCTGTCAATCCTTTTTCTATCCCATCATCACCCCTGGAACATCAACCATCACAATCATAAACAACATCATCAACCATCACGATCATAAACAACATCATCAACATCATGATCAGCCCTATCGATATCAATTACGTCCGTATGTTTTAATTCAGCAAAAAAAATCATACAATCGATGAAAAATAGAAATTGATAAAACATCGTTTTTATTCAAATATGTTGATCTCACAACATATCGACGCTTAAATCTGGAAATAAACATATATAATTAACTCATCATCATATTACTCGATATCGTGTCACTCGCTATCGTAATGATAGCTAAAAAAAGTCATATGTGATGTTATGAATTTCAAAAATGGACCATTTTCTCAAAATAAGAGAATATTTAGTAGATCATTAGTGGTCCTGTTCGCCGTTTTTATGATTTCACTCTTAGCTTTTGCCACAGCTGATGATGCTGCGGCAGAGGGCGGAACTGGCGAATTTATGATCACATTTGACGACGAAGAGATCACGGTGAAGGACGGAGATACGGTTGTCAATTCAAGCGATAACATCGCTCAGGGTACCGAATTAACGGTGAAAGCTATTGAGAAGACGGGACACACATCTACCCTTATAGCCACGGTCGGTACCATAGGTGAAGGAGGGGCGTACATCGTCACAGGTGAAGTGACCTTCAGCAATACCTATATCCCCATCGAACACACCATAACATGGATAGTCAATGAAGAAACTGTTAAGACCGAGGATTTAGCGTACGATAGTCCACTGACCCCTGAGTCCAGTTTCGAGACCGCTCGATATACATATACGGATGTCACCTGGGGAGGGATCGAATCCTTTGTCACCGGTGATGTGACCTATGTTGCGGCATCTCATGAAAAGATTGTGAATCAATACACTATAAAATTCAATTATGGGGGTATCACATTCGATGAGCAGAATCTCGATCATGGTTCACATATAGTTGCTCCGACCAAGCTCGGTAAGGCTTCAACAACCAATTTCGATTATATCTTCGAATGGGGCGAATACGATGAAGAAATGACCGTTACCGGTGATGTCACCTTCAACGGCGAGTTCAATGAGATCACCAGGAAGTACACGGTCATATTCAACGACGGAGAGACGAATGTCTACGAAGAGGTCCTTGAATACGGTGCAGATATAATCGCACCGGTGACCCCTTCAAAGGAATCTACAGTCCAGTACGATTATATTTTCGAATGGACCGATTACAATGACGGTATGACCGTCGAGGGTGACGTGACCTTCAATGCT
>CAYYMA010000068.1:0-5520 GCA_964472805.1 uncultured Methanomassiliicoccales archaeon
AAAGATGGTGCAGCCGCCGGGATTCGAACCCGGGTGACGAGCTTGGAAGGCTCGAATCCTAACCAGCTAGATTACAGCTGCATTGGGTTTCCCTAATTTTTCACTGATATATAATCATGATGTAGGTTCAGCAGTTTTTATGCGATATCTGTGAATTATATTCCAATTAGACAGATGGACGCACCGTTGGCACTTCTTTTCAATGGTCATCTATTTTCCTTAGATTTATCTACTGGGTTCATCATACTGTGCTGATGGGTTCAGGACCGGTATTTCAGAGTTCCTTTGATATAGTCATATGGAAAAAACTTTCAGTATCTGGGTCTGGTAAGTTTTCACTCGGCAGAAAGAAAGATCCAACCGAAAATATTGTCAACGAGGTGTTGGCCTCTAAAGGTTCGGTCAGTTCTGCCGTGCTTGTCAGGCTCATGGACGCTCTTTATGATGCAGGTAGCGAACGCCTAAGATCTATCATTCCTGACATCGTGGCTAAACGTCGTTCCTCGGACAGTGCACCAGCTTTGGAGGCGGCTTTACTACTTCAAAAAATGGGGGACCTGGAAGCCGCTGAAGTAATGTTTGATTCTGTTCGCGACGGCCAAGACATTTCACTCAGAAGTATTGTAAACGCACGTCTTTTACTCGAACGTCAGGACAAACCTGCGGCGAAGAAGGTACTCTTGCACGGCAGGTGTAGCAATCCCCTTGATCAGCGAATATATAAGTTACTTGAGGAGGCAGATCCAGCAGGGGGTTGGATGTACTACAGGAACATAGAGCTACTATACGCTGAACGCAACACTGTGGCCTGTGGTACTGATGAAGAACCCACTCCGCAACAGAAATTATATGGCGTATATTGCGACTGGTTTGGAGGAAAACGTGATGCCGCCACAGAGGCACTGGTCCATTCTCCTGAATATATCAACAAAAATCGGGAACATTTGCTCGCAGCCGCTCGTATGTCTGCCGATGAGGGCGATTGGTATTCGGCCGAGGTACTTTATGGTGATCTGGTCAAAACAGGATGTACGTACATCACATGCGAAGCTGCCCATGTCTGCCTGAAACAAGGGAAAGTAGAGAAGGCCCTTGCACTCTATCGGGATGCGGAAGCTACCGATACACAGTCTCCTATGGTAATGGAGGGATTAATAGAAGTTTACACTAAGATGGGCCGTAAGGATGATGCTGCCAGTTACGTACTATTTTATCTCGACACTGAGCGTGTGGATCTTGATACGTATTTGAAATATGCTAAGTATCTGGTCTCGGAATCTATGAATGCCCATGCCGAACCGGTCATTAGGAAGATCTTGTTGAACTATCCTGAGAACGTAGAGGCCAATACGTTAATGTCAAAAAATGATATGGCTATCGGTAGTTTTACTGCAGCCCTGGAAGCGGCTTCTGCAGCCGTCAAATACGGAAGCAAGGACCCCGAGGCTCGATTACAGCGTGCTAAAGTTTTGTTCGCAATGGGAAAGATTGATAAATCGATGAAAGAAGCACATTCGGCCCTTAAAATGGACCCAAATAACATAGAAATGATGATTCTTATCAAGGACATTTACACCTTTCAAGGTAAAAAGCAAAAGACTGCAGAAATGTGCGATAAGATACTCGAGATAGATCCAGATAACGCGAAGATAATACTCGAAGCATCTCAAGCAAAATTGTCCAGGGGAGATACAGAAGGCTCTTTATCATCATATCGCAGAGCTATTGTGGCGGACCCAAGGCCAGAGAATTTCATAGCAGTATTAAAATCATTGATCGAAGACGGGATGTACAAAGAAGTCGTCGACCTATGTGAAGAGATGGAGTCCGAGTACGGCAGTATTTCGACGGTCCGTCTGTTGAGGGGTAATGCCGAATACGCCATGGGCGAGTTCTTGAAAGCATCGGTGTCCTTCGCTGCAGCTGCTGCCTTAGATCAACTTTCTCCGATAATTTGGCATTCAAAAGGTATGGCCGATGAGGCTGCAGATGATCTTGATTCAGCTGAAGACGCATACAATCGTGCTGTACTAATGGATCTAGACAAACCTGAATATTGGATATCTAAAGCGTCGATACAAGAGCGCAAAGGAGATTTTCGTGGAGCGGTAGAATCACTTAATCGCGTTATAGAGCTCAAACCAGAAAGTGTGTACGTGCTTGTTAAAAAGGGCATGATATTTGCTAGATCTGGAAAGTATAGGGAAGCGATTTATTTCATCGATATGGCGATAATGGTGAACGTCTGGGACAAGAGCGTTTACAACATAAAGAAAGAGATATGCATCCATGCTGGAATGTATGAAGAGGCAATCAACGTATGTTCGGACATATCAACGATTGATCCTAAGGACATTTACGCAGTGGTGGATGCTGCGGACTGTATGATGAAGTTGGGGAATCGATCGGCCGCACTTGCTTTGATAAACTCCAAACTAATAAAAGATCCCTCGTCATTGCTGCTGTTATTTTCCAAAAAGACCATACTCACGTCATTAGGTAACTATCCTGAAATTATTGCGGTCTGTTATCGCATACTTGAAAAAGATCCAGATAACCGTTCTGTTAAGATGGACCTCGCACAGGCATACACTGCAAATGGAGACATGGTATCTGCGGATAGGATCCGTACCGAGCTGTTCAACGAGGACGCTGCACTGGAAACCGTGGAAAATTCGTTTAAAGTGTCTGAAGAAATCGAGGAAGAGTCTGTTGAGGATGACGTTGAGGCACTTTTTGACATTGCCCGTTCTTTACATTCTACAGGAGACCTCGTAGGTGCTGCTAGAATGGTCGACCGTGCTCTGGAAATAGAGCCTAGTGTAACCAAATATATACTTTTTAGAGCGGATATCTACATAGCCAGTGGTGATGAAAGAGGAGCTGCAGCAATAATCCAAGAAGGACTTAGTTATTCTGAAGACAATCCTGATCTCTGGGAAAAGGACGGAGATCTCAAGGTCATATTGGAGGATTCTATAGGGGCCATCGAATCATATCAAAATGCGATACAATATGGTGGCGGAGATCCTTTGGTTTACTTGAAACGAGGAGACATTCGTATGGCTGAGGGGGATCTGAACGAAGCCATCTCAGATTACACTATGGCAGTCTCTAAATCTGGTCCAGATAACACTCCTCGTATCCATTTGGCTTCTGCATATTTTGCTAACGATGACATAGATGATGCCGACAAGGTAATCGATATGGTACTTTCGGACGATCCTGAAAACGTCAAGGCAATTATCATCAAAGCTAAGATATATTCCAAGCGTGGCGATCAAGAAGGGGTTATGGAAATGTATAAAAACCTTCTGAGGGCAAAGGATCCAGAACCTGAATCGTTACAACAAATGTCCGAGATACTTTTAGAATCTGATTACTCTAAGGAAGCGATTACCCTTATCCAGAGGGTCGCCAAGTCTTCCGAAGATACGGAAGACGAGACTACTGAGATCATTATGAGGCATGCGGAGAGACTTCTACGTAGAGCATACGTTAGCAAACGCTCTTTGGACGACCCGGGCATTGAGAACATGCTCGAAACGGATCCAGAGACGGCGAATGAGGTAATGATCTATCTATCTAACATCAAAGAGTATGGACCGATAATTCCAGGAACTCCTGAGTTTGTAAGAATGGAGATGCTTTCTTACGATGCTGTTACCAGGGCAAACCTCGTTGATATCGACGTTGAACCGATAATAACCATTCCCTGTGCGTTCGTTGCCGGAGGTGCTAAAGACGCTGACGAGGCAAAATCCCTCGTATCATATATTTTTGAGGCATTGAACGGATCCATTAAAGTAAATCTGCTTTCTCAAGAGGTTACTGATCTGGCATCTGAAACGATCGTAGATATGTCGATCTACGATATTATGAAGAAATTTAATATTGGAATCTATAGTGCCAGAGCTGTGAAGAATATCAGTAATTCAGCATCTGTGACTTCATAAACTCGCGTATTAAAGTCGTAGCATAGTTGCCTTTCGACAGTGTAAATTCCACATCGTAATGATCTTCACCCATTATGTAGCCAATATCCTCTACTGGGCAGAGTATCTCTCGTCTGCTTCCTTTTGAACTACATCGAGGAAGTCCTGGTACTACGAAATCTAAGTTCTTCAATTTTTCTGATTTTAGAACTGATGATTCTATACCTCCCATTTCCCCGTCCTGTATTACACTTTCACTTCCGAACAGAACTATAGATACGAATGCACGACCAGACCTCACTTGTGATTTTACCAGGTCCAAATTTTTAGATGTGGCACATACAGGATGTCCATGGTCAGGCGTTCCGTCAGCTGACATAGGAATGACCGTATCGCCTATGATCGGTAAATTTAATGGTAATCCTAGTTCCATCCGTTTGCTTAACATTAGATTGAACAGGTATGATTGATAGGCGTGTACGAGCATCATCTGTAGGTTATTGGGAAGAGTCTCTACAGCACCAGTCCAGTCGCCAGGAGAGTCTATAAGATGCCATACCATGGTCTTTTCAAATCCCAGGGGTTCAGGCATTATTTTTATCAATTCTTTCCAATCATCACGATGTGCCAGCTCTTCTCTAGCTTTGATAACATCTTCCGTTTCAAAAGCCGATGGTAGCGAAAGATAGGTTCTTACTGCACCTTCGATGTTGCCACGTACAAGTTGTTCACCTACAAGATGTGTTACTGGTCGGACCACGCCAAAACGTTGTACTCCGAAATAGTTGGGAAAACCGCCTGTATTGCGGACGTCCGAGATGACGCTATCTAATACTCCAGGTATCTCGGAGATGGGCATCTCTGTTTCTTTGACACGTATGGAGAAGCGGTTCCCTATCAGTTCCCCTATCTGCATAGGTCTTTTTGATCTGTAAATATCCGTTATCTCTATATCTTTAAGTCCAACGTTCTCAAGATTTTCTGGAGAGCATTCAAATGACATTAATTGTGATGTGATCGCTCTTTTATCCTTTGTTCCAGCAAAACCGATCCTCTCGCGCGATATGCCTAAATTTCTAGATAACAAACGTACCATGCGGTTAGTCTCCCAGTTTGTGCTGGTGACCTTCGCTATAACATATTTTCCATTAGGATCTTCTGGGGGGCCGTTAGATATCTCTGTAACGCGAAAATCCTCTGGAAGAACCTTTATACGTCCACCGGTGCCATCGGCACCGCTGAGATAGTAAAGCATACCGATCTTTGTTTCATCGGTATCGCAGAGCCGGTAACTCATCTTAAGAAACGATCTCCGCAAAATACTTGGACAGGCGATCCGCGGCATCCTTTACGGCTTTCAGGGCATCGCCTTTCTTTACCTTGATAAAAAGCTTAGCATCATCAAGATCAGGGTGTTGTTCCTCGTATCTTACCAGGAGAACGTCCTTGTTGTCGTATAAAGTATCCATGAGGGGTTGGATTATCGTCATGTCTACATCTTTGAGTCCGAGGGTGACTGAATCATCGGTCTTCTCGGCAACATAGGTCTTCATGCGCCCCTCAACCTCTGCTCATATCTTAAACT
>CAYYMA010000069.1:0-5370 GCA_964472805.1 uncultured Methanomassiliicoccales archaeon
ACAAAATAGAGCTCCTGGTGAGGGAACATGTGGATCTTGTCCCGTGGACAGCCATTTCAATGTAAAAGGTGTAGGCACGGTCGTTCTAGGATCAGTAGCAGACGGATATTTCCGTAAGCATGATAAAATGACGATTCTACCGCTGAAAAAAGAGATCGTCCTCAAATCCATACAGAAGCATGACCTCGATGCTGTTGATGCAGTAAAAGGCGATCACGTAGGTCTGGCACTAAGAGGAATAGAGTCTGACGATCTGGATAGAGGTTTTGTCATTACAACCGATAAGGATGTTACTATGACCCGAAAATTCACTGGAAAAGTAAACTTGGTCAAATATTGGAAAAATCCTTTAAAGGACGGTCAAGTAATGCATCTGGGTCATTGGATGCAAATGATACCTTGCCGTATCTCAACCTCTGGCGATGATGTTACTTTAGATCTGGAAACCGATCTTATCTACAAACCCGGTGATAAAGCAAAACTGATGTACCTCGAAGGTGGAAAACTAAGGGTAGTGGGCACCGTTACGTTATGAACGTATATTTTAACCTAAAATTATAAGTTATAGTTTAATATTAATGGAGTTATCGTGCTAACTAATAGCACGGAGGCATGTATCGCATGGCATACTGGAACGAAGAATTGGAGACCAAGCCGAAGGAAGAACTACAGAAGATGCAGCTCAGCCTGCTTAGGAAAGAGCTGCGCATAATGTATGATTCTTCGAAGTTCATACGTGATCGTATGCAGGCGGTCGATCTTCTTCCTGAAGACATAGACAGTTTCGAGGCCTTTAGAAAAATGCCTTTTATGCATAAATCCGATCTTAGAGATAACTATCCTGATCGTCTTTTTGTTAAATCTTATCAAGATCTGGCACGTGTTCATGTTTCTTCTGGGACCACAGGTAATCCTACGATAGTTGGGTACACTCAGAACGATCTTGAAGATTGGGCTGAATCACTTAATCGGGGCATGACCTCCTTTGGAATGAACAAGGATGATATGTTGCAGAACTTCCATGGTTATGGTTTGTTTACCGGCGGACTTGGAGTTCATTACGCCGCAGAGCGCATGGGCGTTACAGTGCTCCCCATAGGGACCGGCAACACAGAAAGACAGATAAAAATGATGCAAGATCTCCCTATCACTACGTTTGCTGGCACTCCTTCATACATGTTTCATATAGCCGATGTATGCGACCAGAAAAAAGTGGACATAAGAAAAGATACAAAGGTCAGATACGCAATCGCGGGAGGTGAACCTTGGTCTGAAAGTATGAGACAAAAACTTCAGGAAAGGACGGGCATAAGAGTTCACAACTGTTATGGTGCCAGCGAATTCTACGGCCCCATGTTCCTTGAATGCGAGAAACAATCAGGTCTGCATATTTGGGCGGATTTAGCATATATTGAAATTCTTGATGAAAACGGAGAACCTTGTGCTGATGGCGAGAGAGGGGAGATGGTTGTAACCATGCTCAAAAAGGAAGCATTCCCGCTGATTCGTTACAAGATTGGAGACATATCTGCCTTGACTTGGGAAAAATGTGAATGTGGACGTACTCACCCAAGACTTATGCGTATTTCTGGACGCACAGATGACATGCTGATCGTACGCGGCGTTAACGTATTTCCGTCGCAGATTGAAGGCGTCATAGGGGAATTTGATTTCCTGGCACCGTTCTATAAGATCACATTAACAAATGATAATTTCATGGACAATATGATTGTCGAAGTAGAAATCGCTGAAGAATTTTTGACTGAAGATACCGTTTCAATAGATCGTATGACACGATCTGTTGAGACCCGTCTCAAAGACATACTGAACATCAAAGCAAAAATTCGTATAATGTTACCTGGCACTCTTGAAAGATTTGAAGGTAAATCGAAACACGTCAACGATATGCGCAAGTATGACTGATCATCTTTTCATATTCACTAGTCAATCTCATTACGATCAAGCGTCTTTGAAATGAAATGTTAAGCAATGTCGATAATCGTTAACAATTATTCAGAACTTATTATCATACCAGTCCTTGAAATAACGTGAATCGTCAGAGGAATGTCTTTACCACTTTTTACAAGAGCATTTTTGACAGCAACGGTCATGCCACCGCAACATGGAACTTCCATCCTTACAAGCGTAATCGATTTTATATCGTTGCCTTTGAAGATTTCTGCAAGTTTATCGCTATAATCAGTTGAATCAAGCTTAGGACATCCTACCAATGTTACGCGACCTTTGATGAACTTTTCGTGAAAATCTTTCATTGCGAACGCCGTACAATCGCCCGCTATGAGCAGATGACTACCGTTGAACCATGGTGCATTGACGGGTGCCAATTTGATCTGGACTGGCCATTGAGATAGTTCTCCTCCTCGAGGGGATCCATCGTTGAAGGAAATAATTCCTGGTTTGAACACTGGTTTTAATGGGATGTCCTGACCGGGATTCTCTATAAAAGCCGGAGCATCTCTAGTTTCAAACGATATAGCGTCCTGAGGACACGCAGGAAGGCAGTTGCCTAGTCCGTCACAGTAATCTTCACGAATAAGTTTTGCTTTACCATCTACAAGTGCTAGTGCACCTTCATTACAGGCATCTACGCACAATCCACAGCCGTTACACTTCTCTTCATCGATTTTGATCATCTGTCTTTTCATGACCTTTAATCGCTTGAAGAGTATACATATATTAAGTATGCAAAAAGAAACGTGGTATAATAGTGCGGGGGATGGGATTCGAACCCATGAATCACTAAGAACAGGATCCTAAGTCCTGCGCCGTTGACCTGGCTTGGCAACCCCCGCTCAAGGTGGTGTATATCTGACCTGTTCTTATTGTTTGTTGTCAGTTACCTATTTTTATAAAGCGTTTACATTACACTGTATATAAGAGGCTGAAGAATGACGGATATATTAGCTAAAGATGGAAAGCATCTACTTCTGGGCAACGAGGCAATAACAAGAGGCTTGTTCGAAGCAGGGGTAAAATGTTCGTCGACATACCCGGGGACACCGTCCTCTGAGATCGGGAACATACTTGAAAAAGAAGCTGAGAAAGGAGGAATGTACTTCGAATTTTCTACTAACGAGAAGACCGCGTTAGAAGTTGCAGCTGCCGCAGCAGTATCGGGAGTACGATCTTTTGCGTTTATGAAACACGTTGGACTTAACGTAGCAGCAGATCCAATGATGACATTGGCATATTCTGGAGTTAGGGCAGGAATGCTTATTATGACTGCTGATGATCCGTCGTGTCACAGTTCTCAGAACGAACAGGATAATCGTACGTATGCTACTCTTTCACTTTTGCCTATGGTCGAACCTTCGACTCCTGCTGAAGCTAAGGACATAATTGCTAAGGCGTATGAGATATCTGAAGCAGTAGAACTTCCGGTCATATTCCGTACTACTACTAGAGTAAACCACGCCCGTGGGCCGGTAGTGTTCGGACCAATAATCGATACACCTGCTAAAGGACACTTTATCAAAGACGATCCTAAGTTCGTCAACATACCTGCATTCTCAAAGCCTAATAGAGTAAGACTACTTGAGAAGTTAGCAAAAGCCCAGGAACTTTCCGAAACATCCACCTTGAACTTTGTTGAAGGGGAAGGAGACGTTGGAATAATTACGTCGGGTGTTTCATACACATATGTAAAAGAGTTCGTTGAAGGTGCAGCCATCCTTAAACTAGGATTTACTGCACCACTTCCTGAGAAAAAGATTGCTGATTTCATTAAAGGTAAGAAGGCGGTCATCATCATAGAAGAACTTGAACCGTATCTTGAGGATGCCGTCCTACGCATATCTGCACAGAACCTATTAACTGTACCAATATACGGAAAGAGAAGCGGACATTTTCCCAGAGAGTGGGAATATTCGCCCGATACTCTTACTGCTGTGGCGAGTCTTGTTAAGGTACAACATTTTGAAAAACCTCTTCCGAAAGCTAACATCACGTTACCCGGAAGACCTCCAACACTTTGTGCCGGATGTCCGCATCGCGGTACTTTTGCTGCAGTGAAGCGTTCAGTGAAGGACAAAGAGGTTGTTTACTGCTCGGACATAGGATGTTATACTCTTGGCTTACAGGCACCTTTCCATGCAGCAGATTTCATAATTTGTATGGGTGGAGGCGCTGGAGCTGCAGGAGGATTCGCGCAGACCACCGATCAAATGCCTATTGCCTTTATCGGAGATTCCACGTTCTTCCATTCAGGGGTCCAACCACTTGTATCGGCTTTGTTCAATGATCACAAAATAAAAATGATTATCATGGATAATCGTACAACTGCAATGACCGGTCACCAACCCAACCCAGGCACTGGCAGAGACTTTGGTGGAATAAAGACTGACGCTGTTGACATCGAAGCTCTTGTTAGAGGCATCGGTGTAAAGTCCGTCAGTACCTGCGATCCTTATGACGTGAAAGCCACACAAAAAGCCGTTAAAGAAGCAATAAATTTTGACGGTGTTGCGGTTGTGGTTGCTAAACGTGCATGCCCTCTTGATCTTAAGAGATTAAAGTTATTGGACATAAAGAAATGTGAGGTCGATCATTCGAAATGTATCAAGTGCCACACGTGTCTAAAGACTATCGCTTGTCCTGCACTTATTAAGGCCAAGGACGGTTCAATAACTGTTGATACGGTACAATGTATCGGTTGTGGGATGTGCGTCAACGTATGTCCGAAAGGTGCTTTGGAGGTGAAGCAATGAAATATACCGTTCAAATTGTCGGAGTTGGAGGTCAAGGTGTCCTCTTGGCTTCCATGGTGCTCGGTAATGCGGCCATGAAAAAGGGTTTCGATGTGGCTATGAGTGAGGTCCATGGAATGGCCCAGAGAGGGGGAAGTGTTCTATCTACCGTTAGATTCGGCGATAATATTACAAGTCCGCTTGAAGCCGTAGGAGGTGCTGATCTGCTCATGGGTTTCGAACCCGCTGAAACGTGCAGAAACCTTGGGCTTTGTAATAAGGATACTGCGATATTGATGAACTTGGACCCTGTGCTTCCGTCAGCCGTTGCTGCAGGTTTTGATACTTATCCTGATGTAGAAAATATTGTTGAGGCCGTTAGGAGTATTACTCCTAAGCTTATCACCATCGACGCTACCGAACTGGCTATTAAGGCTGGTAAAGCGGTCGCCGCTAATGCAGTAATAATAGGGGCGGTAGCAGCAGCTAAAGGATTTCCTATCGAAAAAGAAGTTCTTTTGGAAACACTTCTAGAAACAGTGCCTAAAAAGTTTGCCGATATTAACAGAAAGGCGTTCGAACTCGGCTACGAATATTATAATTCGAAAGAAACAAAACAATGAAAAACTACAACAACTAAATAATAAGAGTAAAAGCGAAGCTG
>CAYYMA010000070.1:0-5322 GCA_964472805.1 uncultured Methanomassiliicoccales archaeon
TTGGTCCTCGAGGACGGAACGGTATATGAAGGCAATGTTTTCGGTCACCGTTCATTCGCCGACGGCGAGGTGATCTTCGGTACCGGCATGAGCGGTTATCAAGAGAATCTTACCGATCCTTCATTCTGCGGCCAGATCTTGGTTATGACTTATCCACTTGTAGGAGATTACGGCATAATCGAAGATTATTCTCAATCCAAAAAAGTACAGGTCAGAGGACTCGTAGTAAGAGAGAACTGTATTGAGCCCAGCGATATGTACGGAGGAACCACGTTAGATTCCTTTCTTAAGAAACATAAAGTTCCAGGTATCTCCGGGATCGATACACGCGATCTTGTGATCAGGATTAGAAATAACGGTTCTATGAAGGGAGCTATAACAGATAGAGAGACCTCGCCTGAAGAAACCGTGAAAAAGTTGAAGTGTATGCCTCTTCCGGCAACATCTAATCTTGTAGCGAAAGTTTCCTCCAACAGGATATCAGAAATAAAGTCCAACAAGGACCTGACTGTAGGTATCCTTGACTGCGGAACAAAAACCGCCATAGTAGATAATCTCGCTTCGCGTTATAATGTGGTAATCTTTCCTTATGATACGCCTGCCGATGTCATTATGGAATACAAGGTCGACGGCCTTGTTATTTCAAGTGGACCAGGCAATCCTTCCCACAAGGACATATTGAACTCTGTAGTAAAAACAGAAAAGGATCTTATGTCGACTTTACCGATGTACGGGATATGTTTTGGAAGTCAGACACTTGCTTTAGCCTTGGGTGCAGAAACATACAAAATGAAATTCGGTCACCATGGGAACAACCAACCAGTATTGTTTGAAGGTCGCGTTTATATTACTTCACAAAATCACGGATATGCCGTAGACGCAAATTCACTGGACGGCACTGGCTTGTTGGCGAACCATATCAATATCAACGATAAAACGGTGGAAGGCTGTATTCACAAGGATCTGCCGGTTTTTACAACACAATATCATCCAGAAGCTAACCCTGGCCCCGCCGACACGCTTTTCCTGTTCGACAGGTTCGGCAAGGTCATAAAGGAGGCGAGGAAATGAAGAAAAATTACAAGAAGCTGATGGTTATAGGTTCTGGCCCAATAGTCATAGGACAGGCAGCAGAATTTGATTTCTCAGGTTCACAAGCATGTCGAGCCCTCCGGGACGAAGGTTATGAGACTGTGCTTGTGAACTCTAACCCAGCAACAATACAGACTGACACCGACATGGCCGACAGCGTTTATATCGAACCACTCAACGCTGAAACCGTTGCAGCCATAATAGAGAAAGAAGGCGTCGACGGCATCCTATCGGGAATGGGTGGCCAGACAGCACTTAACATATGCTCCGAATTACACGATAACGGCACTCTTAAAAGACTAAAATGCGATCTTGTAGGAACTCAACCTGACGCGATTGCTATGTCAGAGGACAGGGATCTTTTCAAAAAGGCAATGGAAGAGATAGGAGAACCTGTTCCGATAAGCTGTAGTGTCAAAACAATAACACAGGCCATAGAAGCGGCGAAAATGATTGGCCACTACCCTGTGCTCGTGCGTCCTGCATATACGTTAGGAGGTACGGGCGGTGGCATAGCATACAATGAAGAAGAACTGGCATCCATCTGTGCTCGTGGCTTAGCGTACTCAAGAATCCATCAGGTCCTCATCGAAGAAAGTGTCCTCGGATGGAAAGAACTTGAATATGAAGTGATGAGGGACTCCAACGATAACTGCATAATAATATGCGAAATGGAGAACTTAGATGCTATGGGAATACATACCGGCGAAAGTATCGTCTGTGCTCCACTTTTAACTATTTCTGATCGCGACCATCAACGCCTTAGGAACGCGTCCATCAAAGTCATCCGTAAACTCGATATCGAGGGCGGATGTAATGTTCAATTTGCTTTTAATCCAGCCAATGGAGATTATCGTCTGATAGAGGTCAACCCACGTGTTTCTCGATCATCAGCTCTCGCATCGAAGGCCACCGGTTATCCGATTGCCCGTGTAGCGACTAAAATAGCATTAGGATACACTATGGACGAGATACCTAACGACATAACTGGTACAACATACGCCGCTTGCGAACCCACTATCGATTATGTTGTCGTCAAGATACCTCGCTGGCCCTTCGACAAGTTCCGAACTGTAGATCGTCATCTTGGAACTCAAATGAAAAGTACGGGCGAAATCATGGCTATAGGTCGAACCTTTGAAGAGGCTCTGCTCAAAGGACTTAGGTCCCTAGAGATCGGAGTAAAAGGGTTAGATCCAGTGGATATGACCGACGAAGAGATCACTGATGAACTGAAGAACGCAACAGACGCCCGTATATTTGCAATTGGTCAAGCTCTCAGACAAGGGTGGTCCATAGAAAAGATCGTAGAGTTAACAAAGTGGGACCGTTATTTTGTAATAAAGCTAAGAAATATCATCGAAATGGAAGCACGTCTGAAAAAAGGTCCGGCCGACGGGAAACTCATTAGAGCTGCCAAGGAAATGGGTTTTGCTGACGGCACTATCGCTGAACTCATAAACATTAGCACGACAGAACTTCGTGCAAAGCGCAAGAGCGAGGGAGACTTTGCAGTTTACAAGATGGTCGATACCTGTGCTGCTGAATTTCCTGCTAAGACGCCGTACTTCTATTCAACATACGGCCGTTCCTCGGAAACATTCAGGGACGAATCAAAAAAGCGTGTTATAGTCATCGGCAGCGGACCCATAAGGATCGGCCAAGGCATAGAGTTCGATTACTGTTGCGTTCACGGAGTTTTTGCACTTCAAGAAGAAGGCGTAGATGCTGTAATAATCAACAACAACCCTGAAACCGTTTCAACCGATTTCGACGTATCGAACCGTCTATACTTCGAACCTTTGACACTTGAAGACGTACTTGACGTTATAGAAGAAGAGCAAGCGGACGGCGTAATAGTACAGTTCGGGGGACAGACCAGCGTTAACCTGGCACTCGACCTTGAGAAGGCACTAGAAGGGACCAGGACAAAGATCTTAGGCACGAGTCCAAATGACATGGACGTTGCAGAAGACAGAAGAAGATTTTCTCAGCTTATGGACGACTTGGAAATACCGCAACCCAGTTCAGGTACTGGGTATTCCTTCGAAGACGCAAAAAGAATAGCCTCCAACATAGGATACCCTGCACTAGTCAGACCGTCGTACGTTCTTGGAGGCAGGGCGATGGAGATCGTCTATTCTGAAGATGAATTGAAGACCTACGTAGAAACGGCGGTCAAAGTGTCAAAAAACCATCCCATTCTTATCGACAAATATCTCTCTGAAGCGATAGAGATCGACATCGACGTGGTCTGTGATGGCGAAGACACGTACATAGGAGGAATAATGGAGCATGTGGAATACGCCGGATGTCATTCTGGTGATGCCACTATGGTCCTGCCGCCATTCACACTTGATCAAGAAATGATTGCCGGTGTGGTCGAAATATCTGAAAAGGTCGCACTGGCACTTAATATAAAGGGTCTTATGAACCTTCAGCTGGCGATTAAGGACAGAGTAATATACATGATAGAAGCAAATCCACGTGCTTCTAGAACCATTCCTTTCATATCAAAAGCAACAGGCGTACCACTTGCTAAAATAGCAACTAAAATAATGCTTGGGAAAAAGCTAAAGGACTTCGGACTATCGGGATATAAACCGATAGACCATTACGCTGTTAAAGCGTCGGTGTTCCCCTTCCTTAAGCTCCCTGGAATCGATTCTATACTAACGCCAGAAATGAAAAGCACCGGAGAGGTCATGGGTATCGACGAAGATTTCCATACTGCTTGTTATAAAGCACTTATCGCCGCAGGAAACAAACTTCCCATGGATGGCGGCGTGTATATAACAGTCAACGATCAGGACAAATCGAGGATATTAGAAGCTGCACACGGCCTAATAGAGATGGGCTTCACCATATACGCAACAAAGGGCACGTCAACATACCTTAGGGAGAACGGCGTTGAGACCACGACGGTCTTTAAACTTGACGAGAAGTTGAAACCCAACGCCATCGGTCTTATGAGGGATGGGAAAATCAACTTGATCATCAACACCCCTGCCATGAAATCTGGCTCAAGACGGGACGGATATACTATGCGTAGACTTGCCGTCGAGTTAGAGATTCCATTCATGACCACCGCTCAAGGAGCCAACATCGCAGTAGGCGCTATACGCGTGGGACGTACGGGTAAATTGAACGTACGTAGCACCAAAGAGTTCCACGTACTGTGATCAGATTTGGAACATCTTTGGCTTTCCTGCTCCAGTAACCGTAATCTTAACTTCCAATATCCTAGGTTTTCCAGTCATTCCCTTAGGCCGTATTTTGCTGATTACGACATTATCACTTACGACAACGTCTTCTGCCCCTTGGCTCAAAGCCAGGTCCCTTATGTATTCGGCACCTTTCGCTCTTGCAAATTCAATACCTTCGGTTACACTATCCATTTCAAAACGACCGAATTTAGCGAATACAACACATGAAGATTCTTCTGTCGCAAATTCCACACTGGGTTTGATCAGAATGTCAATATTTTCAACAATACCGCCGGTTACCGCACCTACGGCGTTACCGACCTCCCAATGTTTAGGAAGTATCAATTCCACACCAAAGATCTTAGCAACATCGGGCAAGTATGCTCCTGCGGGAGCTCCTATGCCGATTATAGGTTTTGTGAATTTGATAGAACAGCTGAAATCTCTAGCGGGCTTACGTGAAACGGCATTCTGAACCACAAATCCAAATGCGTTATCCATCCTATAGTCGCCGACTTCTGAGCTCAGTACCTTTCTGAATATCACTTTGGCCATCTTCTCAATCACTTTTGTTTTTGCGATCTCGACAAGCTCCTTTTCTGTGATAGCCAAGGCACCGCTGTGATGCTTGATTGCTAAGTTTGATGGCTCTGTATCAAATTCTGTATAATTCCCGGACGCATGCAATATATCCGTAGGGGTAAGGCCGATCCTTTGTACAAGACCCAAATTCTCTAAACGATCTATCTTAAAAAGCAACGGATGAGAATTCAAGAAACGAGCTGCCTGTGCAAGAGTACGCGGCCCCACTTTAAGGAATTCTAAGAAATTAGCCTCTTCGCGGTCTAATTTTATATTAGGATTGTCCCTAGATAAAATGAAAAAGTCCGTGTCTTGAATGTTCTTTGCGTCGATATCGAATTCCATATTGTAAGCTGGACGCTTTTTAGATACGTCATGCAGAGTTTCACAGATTTCGGGCCATTTTTTGGCTGCTACACACAATGGTATCGAACGTATAGTC
>CAYYMA010000071.1:0-5290 GCA_964472805.1 uncultured Methanomassiliicoccales archaeon
ATTGGTATACCTTAATGTGCAGACCACTTTTTAAATTGGGCAGATTTCTTTATATTTTTAGACGATTCACAGATATCTTTCTAACATCGGTTTCGATACCAGGCGTTCCTAGAAGAGCCACACGACTATCAGCACGTTCTTTTAAAACTTCCATGCCTACGAGTTCCCCCAGATCCTGTGAGAATTTTAATATCTTATCAAAGGACGGCATGTTAGTAATCGATAGACGTTGTCTAGAACCTCCAACGAACACGTATCCTTTTGGTTCAATGAGGTCAGGATCGGCTATTTTGTCCAAAGCGGCATACGCTTCTGTGTCAAAAAAATTCAGCCCATCAACAAGTGTGTGTCTAATCACTGTCCGGGTATCTAACGAAGGAAGGAGCTCTAAAGTTTTCATAATGCGTTCCCATCCATCGTCGATCTTAGGTCTGCATGTTTCAACGTATGTCTTTTTATCTGGTGCCGCAACAGTAACGTAAAGTTGACATGGTAACTCATCCAGAGCTTCCATTCTTTCAGGATATGTTCCATTGGTCACTAAAAATGTAGTCATTCTTCTACTGTGACATTCTTTGAAGAAATCCGATAGATAAGGATAGGTTATCGGTTCACCTGCCAATGAAACAGCAACTTGATTTGGATTACTTGCTTCTTCGAAAGCCTCAGGAGTTACACGAGGATCGCCTTTGTATCCCGTGATAAGTTTACGTTGTTGTTCTATCAAACAGTCCAACATTTCTTTCGGTTCCATCCAATCTGTTACTTCATAATCGTGTCCTTGGACCCGCCAGCAGAATGAGCACTGATGACTACATTCATTTATTGCTGGTGTCATTTGGAGACAACGGTGACTCGTGATGCCGTAGAAATCTTGTTTATAGCATCGTCTTTTTCCTGTTATCGACTCTTTGGCCCAATGACAGAGCTTAACGGCTGCATGTTCTCCGCATATGCGGTATTGTTGTTTCTCTAACAGTGCTTTGTAATCGGGATCCATATTATTCCTCAAAAATCAAATAGGTTCTTTTGGCCCTTTTTCGGAGACGGTTTATCTTCGATAATTTGAACTTCGGCCTCAGGATACTCTTCTTTCAGTATTGGAGCATCAGTACTTTTTTTCTTATACGGTTCTGGAGCGGCTGCTATAACAGCATCAATAACTTCAGGCGAATCAATCTTTTTTCCTATTAAAAAAGCCAATTCTTCAGAATCAAGGCCAGCATTCCTAACTATGGACGTGCGGAAATTAGCATCGTTGGAAGCTATAATTTTAATGTACGGTAGAACGTCGTGTTCTACTCGTTTCGTCGATGTATGCATGAATACCGCTAATTTCAGACAAACATCTTTTTTGGTCCTACGTATAGATTTGCTGCGTGACATCCTCGTCAGATATTGAGGAAACCGAATCCTTCCGCTTGCGTATTTTTCCGAACGTCTTGCAGTAGCCACGCCGAAGGTCATCATATCTCCAGCATAAGACCAAAATCCGTAATGCTGTCTCCTGTGTACTCGACCAAGAAACAGATCGGAACGGCTTAGTTTTTCGTATCCTCGTACGAGGTCACCTTGATCTAAAAATTCGTATGGTAAGTTCTCGTCAATCCAAAGTATTGCGTTCTCGGGATCCGAATCGGTTTCCATTAACACACGTCTAGAAGCCGAAGGATCTTTTTTTCTGAATATTGTGTATACTAGATCGTACATCGAACTTCTACTATCTCTTTCAGATAATACGTGAGTTGATTCCTTTGTAATAGTAATTTTACCTTGTGCAATCGACTGTAAATCACTAACCGCTGCTCGCACATCACCAGCGGCGTTATCGGCTATCATCTTGATCGCTGCTGGCCCTATATCTAGACCTTGATCGTCCGATATATTTCTTAAAACTCTGGATACTGTAACGGCTACAGGTTTCTGAAATTTGATCTGCAAAGTTCTAGTCTTTACTGAAGCACTCTTTTTACTGAGTTCGTAAAAATCATTTACGATAAGAATAACAGGTTGCCTTGTTTCCGTTATAAGTTTCACGATGGCAGGCATCGCACCACGGTCCTGACGTCCGAATAAACTATCAGCTTCATCAAGAATGATAAGTTTTCGTCCACCTTCTGACGACCTAAGGTATTCGCCTTTATCGGTGAACGTGTTGAACATGGCACCTCTTAAAGCGATATCTTCTATTGCACTACCTGTTCTTTGATCTGAAGCGTTCATCTCTACGACGCCCCATCCCATGTCAGATGCTAAAGCTAATGCGGCAGATGTTTTTCCAATACCTGGAGGCCCCATTAGAACAACGGCCCGTTTGTTTGGTATTCCATCATCCCAGGACTTGGCCCAGGACATAAGTTCCCTTACTGCACCTGGGTTACCTAGAACGTCGCCCAGTGTTTTTGGACGGTATTTAGTGGCCCAGTCGTCCGACGTGTCAGGTCCTCCTGTATGCAAGATTAGTGATCTCCGACGACTGTTTAAAGAATATCAACAGCGAAATTATCATAATTATTGTAACTGGACCGCCAACAACGACGTAGATATACCAGTTCACAGCGGACATGGCCATGAACATAAATCCTCTAGACCAATTTTTCAACGTTAGATGGCCTACTCCGTATATCCCCATGAATCCGAATATGAATGCTAATGCAATAGCCAATTTTCCGTTCTTCTGAAGAACTGGAATTCTGTATGACACATTGTACGGCATATTGGGTGTTGCTTCTGTCGTAGTCTGTGTAGGCACGTTAGTTTCGATACCACAGTGTTTGCAGAATTTAGCTTCTTCGAGAATGGGTTTTCCACAATTTGGACACGGAACTTCGCCACCCTGAATATTGCCGCCATCATCGATCTTGAAGGCTTTGCTTCTTAAATTACCGCATTGGTAACAGAAATCTGAATTATACGGTATCTCCTTGCCGCACTCTGAACAAATATACCTTATCACGCGTCCATCCTCATTGAATATATTCCGTTAATGCATTGAACATTAATAGGTTCATCGAAAAGTTTGCTTACCTTTTCTGATGTCAAAATTTCAGATTTAGGGCCATCCGCATATACTTTTCCATCCTTTATCATAATAATACGGTCAAGAGATACTGGAATATCTGTTAGATCGTGGGTTATCATTACGATATTTACGCCAGATTCGGACATCAGATCGAACATCTTACGGAACGTTGATTTCATAACAATATCCAATCCCGTCATGGGTTCATCGAGAACAAGCATATCGGGCGACGTAACTAATGCTCGTGCGATAAGCGTCCGCCTCATTTCTCCTAACGATAGTCCAGTTACAGTTCTATCAATCAAATTATCTACGCCCATATATTCTGCTGCACGTGCAGCACCTTCCTTCATTGCATCGGTGATGTCGTGGCTTCGGAATATATCGAGACTACTAAAGTATCCTGATAGAACGATATCTCCTACGAGAGTGTCGTTGTCAAACATATTCTGTAAATCCATTGATACAACGCCCATCCTACTTCTGACATCGTAAATAGACCAATTCTTCTCTCCGAATATTCTCATTACGGACGGTTGGTCCTCATCATAGTACGGGTAAATATCGCCTCTAAGAAGTTTGATCAACGTAGTCTTACCTGATCCGTTCGGGCCTATCACCGCTACGTTCTCAGAAGCATCTATATCTAAGTTTATGGAATCCAAAAGTTTTTTTCCGTCCCTAACTATCGAGACGTTTTTCAGTTCCATCGCTTTCTCCATAATAGGGCTATAACTTCAATATACCTAAAAGTGACGGAATATTTTCTGTTACTACGATTAATTATAATTGATGATATATTCACTTATTGTGAACAGTATAAAATTTAGGGGGATGGAAATATCCCCTGTTGGCATTGGTACCGCTGCCTGGGGAGGCGGTATAAACGGAGGTGACCAGATGTACGGTTCACGGCTTTCCGCTAACGATCTTAGTTACATATTCAGAAGTGCCGTGTCTCAGGACATAAACGTCTTTGATACTTCTCCAGCATTCGGTACGAGTGAGACCGCACTAGGATATGCCTGTAAATCTAACCAATCCGTACATTTTTCCACAAAGTTTGTTCCTTCCAGCTTCCAACGTAGGAACGCACTTAGAAAATCTGCTGAGCAAAGCATAGCCACGTTAGGCATCGATTCATTGGACTTCTTTGGAATACAGATGCCAATAGACATAGATAAATGGACCAAAGAGCTAATACCGCTACTTGACGACGGGACCATCAAGAACGCTGGTGTCTCTAATTTTAACCTCAGTGAGATAAAGAAGGCACAGTTCATCCTTGAACGAGCAGGTCATTCACTTTCATACGTTCAAAGTCATTATAGTATTGTTAGTCACAGCGAGAGGGACGAAGGCCTCATCGATTGGTGTAAAGAAAATGACGCACTTTTCTTTGCTTATATGGTTTTAGAACAGGGAGCGTTAACACGTAGATATTCGACATCTTCGATGTTCGAATCCAGATCATATCGTGCGAGTCTGTACAACAGATCGTTGATGAATTCTCTAACGCCTTTGAAGGTCCAGATGCAAAAACTTTCTGATAGCTACAGCGTTTCGGATGCACAGATTGCCATCGCCTGGAGTATCGGACGTGGAGCGATACCGATCATCGGAGTTACGCGTCCTTCCCATGTAGGCGGTATCGTGTCCGCTCTTGATCTGATCCTGGATGAGGATGATATGCAAATGCTCGAAGATACTGCCGATTCTATAAAAATTAAGATAAGGGGTTTTTGGGAATTAGATAGATAAGACCTCTTGTTTTACTATCTGACGTTCTGCTATAAGCACAACGATCATCGTTATGATGGATATCGGTAGTGCTATTATGACGGCGTCTATTCCAGATACTATTGATCCTGGGAACAATACGGCGCTTCCTGTCAACAGTTTACATATCGGCAAAAAGCTAGCTGTACCAGCGTTCATGAACAATGCCCATACCAGGTAAACTATGGTTCCAAAGGCCATACTGAGCTTTGCAGCAAGGGCGTTCGGTGATTTAGAGTACAGCCCATGGGCGTACGTTGGTAAAAGTGCCGCAGCAGTCATTCCCATGAATACCGACGTCGCTTTAGCAATTATGTCGTTGGGCATCACATAACATATGACCACTACCGCAACCAACACGAGCATAGTGAATATCCTATTGATTCTGATCGATTGCGAATCTTTTTCCTCTTTGAGCGTACGATTTTTAGCAAGGGTGAAAAGATCGTATCCGCCTGCAACTCCGATGGTGTGCATCAACGCACTAAG
>CAYYMA010000072.1:0-5119 GCA_964472805.1 uncultured Methanomassiliicoccales archaeon
TGATAGTGTGACCAGCGTTGTTACCGCCTTGAAATCTAACGACCATATCGGCTCCTTCGCCAAGATAATCTGTTATTTTTCCTTTTCCTTCATCTCCCCACTGTGCGCCTATGATTACAAGACTTGGCAAATGCTCACCGAACGGTCAAGTGTGTACCGCTATAAAAATACCTTATCGTTTATTATCAGGACTGGCCGATCGATAAATCTCAATAACATCATTCAATGAAAGGTCTGTCTTGAAAGATGTTGGGCACATATGGGTCTTGGATGCCTTTCCATGTTCACGCAGTGCATCAACCATAACATCGATCTTAGGGCAAGACATCTTTATGTGCGACGAAAGTTCGCTCATATCATAAAGGAATACTTCTGTGTCGAGTTCTCCTATCCAAAGGTCTAGCATCTTATCGCATCTTTTTTTGTCGGCCATGCCTTCTGAGGACATTTTTTTAAGGATATTCTGATCATGTAAAGGCCCCAGCCAAAAAGGTCCCAGATTGTGAATATCGCCAGGTTTCTTAGAAATGGAGCGTTCCATCGTTTTTCTATCGTAATGCATGTAGCCCAAATGTGCCAGTGTATCGTCCGCAGCAACAGCACCCTCGGTAACGCGTACATAAGTTCTATAATAATGATCAGCTGAAAATGAAAGCATAGGCACCATTCCACGATCGAATTTAGCCAATTCTCTGGCTATGGTACACATGAGGATACGTAGTCCTCCTTCGTGGCACATATATCCTCGTATAGGCTCTGACTGGTAACGTCTACGACATTTCACAGAATGTGCTCCGGCCAAAGGAGCAGTGTCAGTTGCCGTTATTGCCAATATGCCTTTTCTGCTACATCCTCGTATGGCAGACTGTAAGAACGGTACTGGAGAACCAAAAGGATCCAGATCGACGTATCCGTAAGCGTGTTCTGAAAATAAGATATGAAGATCTTTGTTAGATGGGGTGCAGTTTGTAAGTTCGTTGAGTTCTATGTTTTTCTTTATGTATTCCATAGACCCTGGGTTTATGTCGTTCGCCGTAACTGTTGTTCCAGGAACCTCGTTAGCTATTCTTGCAGCACGGGCACCTGTGGCGGTCATAGCATCAACCACCGTTATGTCTTTATCCAAAGAACGAAGGAGCATTACGCTAACGTCTCTATTGAATGCCATCTGCTCATTAAAAAATATCTCGGAATTTTTTTTACCTGGGCCACCAGAAGAATGTTCAAGAGGCACCGATAAAAAGGTATTCCCTTCCTTGATAACTACGGTCTGGGTCATCAGACCTTTTCACCATTCATAAGACGAATAATCTTATAAGGTAGGAGATTGCGATTGGTTGGCGTCACTTCGAGAATACGCACATCATCACGCCTTCTAATATCTTGGAGAAGTGGATTTCTAGATTTTTTATGAATAGTCAATATCATAGGTTTGCCGACCTCAAGAGAATCTTTTACGGCTTTTATGAAACCTGGACTTTCTACTTCGAGTCTTCCTACTTCGTCGATCACAATTACGTCACAGGTTTCGCTTGCACGTTTAATTGCGTTAACGCCAATCTTCTCGAGCGATTCTATGTCTACACCGAGTTTGCCGACAACTATCCGGCTCTCTATCTCAGTACTGGCGAATATTTCTGATTCTCCTGTCACTAGGTCGCGCACCGAACATCCTGTCTTGTACCGGCCGTCTCCTATAGGGTCACTTATCATGCCTCCTATGGTTAAACCACCGTCTTCCAGCATTTCAATGACTTTCTGCAGCACATACGTCTTTCCAGAACCGGGAAGACCTGTTATGCCGATTTTAATATTATTCGCCATAATTTTCTTTATCCAGAGTATACCTGTATACCATTCCTAATATATACATATTCACGGTTGTTACAACTCACTGACTTCAGATACGAACATCAGTGGATAACCGATCTCTGGGTCATACCGCATTTCTGCTGTAACGATTATATTGTCCATCTTCACTTTTATAATAGCGTCTATCTTCTCACCGGTCAAAGAGAAGTATGAATACGTGTCGGAAGACTTTCCAAAAACATTACGATCTATATGTATACTGGCACTTTCGATATATGGTTGAGCACATATGCTCTTTTCCATAGCCAATTCAAGTGTTTCCACTCCTTCAAGGTTCACGGGAGTGCCTACAAATTGATGGTATATTGTACCCATCTTGATTCCTGCCTCAAATAATGCCCGTTCACGAACGGAACATTTGAACCTGCTTGCAGCCAAAGATTCTTTATCCATCATCTAATGGATAAGAGCTTCCTAATTATATTTTTATAGTCTCGACCCTAAGTAAGGGTTTATTAATAGAATCGTATAACGTCGTAATGGAAATCACACAGGAATCTGTTCTTAATCTAAAGAACAAAAAAAATGCGATAATACTCGCACACAACTACACGTTGCCGGAAGTCCAGGACGCCGCCGATTATGTAGGCGATTCCCTCGGACTTTCAAAAAAGGCTTCTGAGACGGATGCAGACCTCATTGTTTTTTGTGGTGTGAGCTTTATGGGCGAGACGGCCAAAATACTCAATCCTGAGAAGACTGTCCTCCTTCCAGATCCTAACGCCGGATGTTCTATGGCGTCCATGTGTACCGGAGAACAGGTGATATCTCTCAGAAAAAAATATCCTGATGCTGCTGTTTTAGCATATGTTAACACGACAGCGGAGGTAAAGGCCGAGGCCGATCTATGTTGCACATCATCTAACGCCATTAAAGCTGCAGCTTCTCTCGATGAGAAGAACATAATATTCGTGCCTGATATGAATTTGGCAGCATATACGGCCAGTAAACTTCCCGATAAGAATATCATACCCTTCCACGGTTATTGTTCTGCTCATCAGGGAATAACGACGTGGCACATCGAGGATCTTAAGATCATGCACCCTGAGGCAGACATAGTATCTCATCCCGAATGTACGTTCGAGGTTCTAGAATTATCAGATTTTATCGGCTCTACTGAAAAGATGCTGGATTATGTTATGAATTCCGATAAAGACGAATTTATAATTGGTACGGAAATAGGTATGTCCCATAGATTAAAGAAATCACGTCCTGACGCCATGTTCTATTTTCCACCAAATGCAATATGCCAGACTATGAAGATGACCGACCTGCGTTCGATATACAAAGCTCTCGATCAGGGATGCGGAGAGGTCGTTCTCGATAAGGATGTTGCTGATCGAGCAAGGATGTCTGTCGAGAGGATGCTGGCACTGAAATAATCTGCAGCACATAATATTGTTTGAAACATGTTCATTCAATCTACAGCTATGAAGGTTTGAGGTCTATCTGGTTTATTTTTAAAACCTATACGCTCTTTCAATGGGCGATTTAAATTGAGCTGGCATCAAATGTTAAGCATTTTTCATCAAATTTTCTCGCAATGTAATCACACGCTTATTTGTTCGATATTTTGAATAAGTAAGAGTTCGTACGAAGAAGAATTAATTACGTTATACATTACGGAACTGAGGATGGCCGGATGAAGATGATTTTATGCTGATTAATGATGAGCCCTATGAGTGCTGACGGCCCCTCAATCTTCGAATCTAGACATGCACATATACGAAATGAGCTCACTTAGCTTCATTCCATTCTCCCATCTCATTATGTAGTTACCATTAGCGGATAGTTCCAACTCGGGAACGCGTCTTTTAATGAGCTTGCTCAATCCTCTGAGTCCTTCTTCTGAAGGAATTGTGAATACTCTCCACGGATCGCCTCTAACTTTTTTCAGACGAAATGCGTATATAGGAATAAGGTGGGATTTTTGACACTCTTCCAACATCTGATTTGCCTGTTCCCCTAATCGTGCGTTGCGGCTAAAATGTAAAATATTTTCATTAGAGCTTTTAACTTCTATTGGAAAAGAAAAGTCCCAGCGTAAAGCTACTAGATCGACACCAAGAGAACCCGCAGCTCGTACCACAAGGAACGGTTCTTGAAGCATCGAATTATATGCTTTGGTTTCACCTGGATCGCAAGTTTTTACTATTTTGGTAATAACCTTTGGTTCTCCTGAAAGCAGGTACTTTAATTCTCTTTCATAGACACTGCCTGAAGCCGCCATAGGATAAAATTACGTAAGTTGTTTATATAATGGCCTCTGGGGTAACCGAAAGTGCCGAAAGTGTCAAGGTGAAAGCCTAGATACGTCCCTTGGAAATAGAATCGCTTCACGAATGTTTGGCAAATCTAGCATCTTTACAAGCAGGCGCTCGGCACCTATACCCCATCCGCCATGAGTAGGCATACCATATCTGAATGATTCCAAATAGAATTCAAAGTCGTTGGGTTCAAGTCCTTTCTTTTCCATTCTGGCTGTTAGGCGGTTGATATTATGCTCTCGCTGTCCGCCTGAGGATATTTCTTGCCCCTTGTAATCCAAATCGAATGAGTATGAGTACGGAGTACCGTCCTTTTCCATGATGTAGAATGGTTTCGCTTCTTCTGGATATTCGCATATAAAGTATAGTTCGAATCCTTTTTTGGCCATGTGATCGCCGACAATCTTCTCTCCTTCGGTACCAAGATCATCGCCGTTATTAAGATCATGGCCACTTGCACGAACTATATCCAAACACTCTTCGTATGTAAGGCGCGGATATGGAAGATCTGGCACATTAATTTTCTTACCCAGTATTTCTAATTGTTTCGATCCCTTTTCATTCATTCCTCTAAGGATGAAATCAATTAATTTCTCCATCATGGACATAACGTCATCTTGTGATCTTATCCAAGACATCTCGCCGTCAAAGGAAATGAATTCAGTGACATGACGGTTTGTGTTAGAGTTCTCTGCACGGAATGCAGGAGAGATCTCAAATACGCGGTCAAGGCCAGAAGACATCAGGATCTGTTTGTAAAGCTGTGGGCTCTGCGCCAAATATGCTTCCTTACCAAAATAGTCGACTTTGAACATTGTTGCGCCACCCTCTGCACCCGAGGAGTTTATTTTTGGAGTAGTAATCTGCACAAATTCATTTTCGTTACAAGCTTTGACCATTAGGTCGAACATAATGGACTTTAACTCAAATATCGCTTTAACATCTGGTTTGCGTAGATCCAAGAATCTGTGGTTTAAGCG
>CAYYMA010000073.1:0-5023 GCA_964472805.1 uncultured Methanomassiliicoccales archaeon
AAGCGGTACCAACCTCTTTGTAAAATTATTTTACAATAAGGGCAATAAAAAAACACTGGCTGTATATTTATTATGAGTAATATGGCAAACTTGATTCCACATAACTTTTAATACGAATATCGAATCACACCATTAGTTACATTCCTTGGAGAATTCTAATGGCAAAAGTTAAGAAAGGAGGTTCTTCCCGTAAGGTGAAGGACAAGTGGAAAGCGAAAGAGTGGTATAAGGTACGCGCTCCCCGCATGTTCAATGATATAGTGATAGGGGACACCCCATCCGCAAATCCCGAGAATTTGATCGGAAGGACGGCCGAGGTCACAGTGCAGGACCTGACCGGAGACTTTTCGAAGATGCACATAAAGCTAAATTTCCAGGTCAACGAGGTCGACGGATACGATGCTAAGACAATTTTCACTGGACACGATCTCACGGTAGATTATGTGAGAAGGTTGACCCGCCGAAAGAAGACCAAGACCGATCACGTAGTCGATATTGTAACAAGTGATGGTTTTGGAATGAGAATAAAGACCATGAACATCGCCGAAAACCGTATTCAGGCTTCACAGGAAGAGGCCATGAGGCGTGCAATAGGTGAGTCCATTGTTCAGATGGGTAAAGAGATGACCATGGCCGAGATCGTTAAATCGATAATCTCTGGTGACATGGGCAGGAACGTCGCAAAGGCGTGCCGCACCATCATTCCCGTAAAGAGGGTCGAGATCCGCAAGTCTGAGATCAGATCCCGTGGAACCGAAGAGCCCGAATCCATAATCGAGCAGCCCATCGAAGAGAATGATGAGCCCGAGGATGAGGAGCCCGTCGAGGCAACTGTAGAGGAATCTACAGAAGAATCCGAGGCAGAAGCAAAGGCTGACGCTGAGGAGCCAGAAGCGGCGGAGTGAAAACGAGGCCCGTGAAAACGGGCCCCGCAAAACTACTTATACACTAATCCAATTGACGGACAAACTAATTAATGCCGAGGTGGCTCAGCCTGGTGGAGCGTCGGACTCATAGGGTTCTGGTCAACAGACCTCTTCCAGGGAAATCCGAAGGTCCTGGGTTCGAACCCCAGCCTCGGCACTCCTTTAATAATAGCATCTGAAGAAGTCTTTAAAGATATCTTATTTAGAATAACACACATTTTTTACATCTTACTTTTTACAGATAAATGTCGACTTTATTAGTTATCGATAGATAATATTTGTTCCTTTAAAAATTAAATTCGATACGTTGCACTTTTCTTCAACCTTTTATATTCTGCCGATGTTGTGGGACTCATGAGGCTCATCATCTATACTGGTAAAGGCGGTGTTGGAAAAACATCTGTTTCTGCCGCCACGGCTCGAAGGTTGGCGCAACAGGGATACAAAACATTACTCATGAGCACAGATTCAGCTCATTCACTTGGTGATTCACTTGGTGTTGAGCTTCCAGCACATGTCTACAACATTGAAAAAAATCTTGATGTGTTGGAGATCGACATAATTTACGAAATGCAGACTCGTTGGGTTGAAATCAGTGAATACGTAACGACATTTCTCACATCTCAGGGACTCGGAGATATTTCGGCGGAAGAAATGGCAATCATGCCAGGTATGGAGATGATCGCCGCACTATTCTATATAATTCAGTTCAAAGAAGAAGGTGAATACGATGTTATTGTCATGGATACTGCTCCTACGGGTGAGACTCTGAGGCTTCTTAGTTTCCCAGACATTTCCAATTGGTACATCGATAGATTTTACATGATGTTCAAGAGATTGATCTCTATTGCTAGAGTAACTGTTTCTAAAGTCATAGATTTACCACTTCCCAACAAAAAGGTTCTCAATAGCATTGAAGAAATAAAAGATAAGATGTCCAGTGTCAAGGAGATTTTAGAAGATCCTAAAACAACTACTATCCGTTTGGTCCTCAATCCAGAACGTATGGTCATAAACGAGACCATGCGCACTTACACATACACTTGCCTTTACAACAAGACTGTGGAATGTCTTATCGTAAACAAGATCTATCCCAAAGAAGGAATGGAGAATGGCTACTTTAAGGACAGGTTAGTAGAGCAGGATAAATATATGGAAGAGATCGGCCACGCTTTTGACCCTCTAAAAATATTGTATGCATATCAGATGCCAACCGAACTTCGTGGTTCCGAGAGCCTAGATCATCTGGCAGATATGATATTTGACACATCCGATCCGTCAGAGATATATGCGACCGAGAGCCCGATGAGATTCGAATCGAAGGACGGGTTCGATTTCCTAATTATGAAGATGCCTTTTGTTGAAAAGGATAAGGTGGAGATGTTCAAAGGCGAGAAAGATACTTTGATCATACACGTTGGAAGCCATAAAAAGACGGTTGCATTACCTCTGACACTAAGAAATTCTGAAGTAATAGGTGCTGAATTGAAACAAGGGGAACTTACAGTAAAACTAAAACGTAAGAACGTCGATAGTAGAAGCAGGTGACATCATGACCGGAGATAAAGACGACAGATACGATAATAGGTCCGATATAGAAGACTTCATCAAAGAGAACAGGGAAATCCTCGAGGATATTATACGAAGGGAAAAGGAAGCCACCGAAAACATCTACTATAGGGGTAAGGAAAGGGCACTCAATCATGTCGAAAAGACTAAACGTGAATCCCAACAGTCTATGAAGCAGGTTGTTAACGCGTTCATGGACCCAGAGATCCAGGGTCATTTTATGAGCTCTGCCTTTGATTTTGTCCTGGGCGTGAACTCACTTATTAGGGCGATGCCAGGATTTTTGAGGGAAACCGAATCTGAAGAGCCAGAAGTGGAAGTTCCAAAGCCTAAGAAGAGTTCTCCACCCAGATCTATAAAAATAGAGACTCCTGAGGACACACCACCAAAAAAGACTGCCACTCGAAGCAGAAAGAAACCTGTGACCGTAAAGAGCGAAGAGTGATGGATATTGAATTTGGCCGCGAGGCTGTAAGGGCCGCGAGACAGGCAGCAGAAGCTGAGACAGAAGGCAGGTCAGAAAATCCAGTGTTCTCTGAAGGTTTCAGAGAACTTTCTGGTGCTTTTGTCACGATATCCAAGTATCCTTCGGGCGACCTGAGAGGTTGCATTGGTTATCCTGAACCGGTCCTTCCGTTGGGACAGGCGATCATTTCTGCAGCTCGTTCAGCATGTCATGACCCTAGGTTCCCGTCGTTGACTTTAAAGGAGGCCGAGAACTGCGTTTTTGAAGTAACAGTTCTCACATCTCCAGAGAAAATAAATTTCTCTTCCCCTGATGATCTTTTGAACAAAATCGAGATAGGTCGCGACGGTCTCATATTATCATACAAAGGGAGGCGTGGTCTGCTACTTCCTCAAGTTCCGGTGGAATGGGAATGGAGTAAAGAAACGTATCTAGAACAGTTGTCTGCGAAGGCAAGATTGCCTATGGATATTTGGAAAAAGGAAGGAGTTACGATTGAAAATTTCCAAGGAGAAATATTTGCAGAAAAATCGCCCAAAGGGGAAGTCGTAAGGAAATGATACAATGGTGCCCGAACTCGTCATAACAGGTAGAGCGTTCTTTAAAGGTGAACTAAAAGACACCGAGATAGGGATATCGGACGGTAAGATCGTTTATATCGGGCCATCCGCCGGTAGAGGTGATCGCCGTATAGATGTGGGAACCAGTCGCATAATATTGCCTGGCGGCATAGATCCTCACGTACATTTCAGGGATCCTGGAATGACTCAGAAGGAGGATTTTGGATCTGGTTCGACAGCAGCGATATGCGGAGGAGTAACATGTGTGCTGGATATGCCCAATACCAAACCGCCTTCTGTGGATTTAGAATCTATATCCAGTAAGAAGGCACGGATGAGAAAACGTTCTTATTGTGACTATGGGCTTTTTGCAGCCATCACTAAAAATCATAAGCCTGCAAAGTTTGCACCGTTGGTAGCAGGATTTAAGTTATTCATGGGTTCTACAACGGGAAATATTCTAACTAACGATGATGAAGCCATAGCTAAGGTCTCAGACGACATAATCGCTTCTGGAAAGGTCCTTAGTGTACACGCCGAGGACGATGACATGATTCGTTTGGAATACGAATCGAACTGTACCGATCATTTACGCAATCGTCCTGCTTCTGCTGAAGCTAATGCAATAAGACGTCTTTCACGTTACAAAGATATGAAAATAAATATTTGCCATATAACGACTGCAGAAGGGTTGGCACTAGCAAGATCTTACGGTTTTACTACCGAAGTAACGCTTCATCATCTGATGTTTGATTCAAACCACGGTCCAGATACTAAGTTCAAAGTAAACCCTCCCTTAAGAGAGCCGGCGGCAAGAGAATTGTTGTTTCAGGCATTCGAACGTAATGAATTGACGATGTTCGGAAGCGATCATGCCCCCCATACCTTGGACGAAAAAACACAGGAGTTCGATTCTGCACCTAGTGGGATGCCAGGTATCGAAACTACGATGCCGATACTTATGAACATGGTGCGTAACGGTTCGTTCTCATTGGAACGTCTTACGGAGATGTGTTCCGTAGCACCTGCAAGAGTATTCGGAATGAATAAAGGGTCCATCGAAGTAGGAAAAGACGCGGACCTGGCTATTTTCGACCTTCGTAATACGGAAAAGATAAATACGGCAAGGTTACACAGCAAAGCAGGATACAGCCCCTATGATGGCTGGGATGCGGTTTTCCCAGATATTATGATGCTAAGGGGCGAAATACAATTGCAGGACGGAGAGTTCTGCGGAGAGGCAATGGGAGAGGACATAATTGGTTGATTTTACAGTAGATTATTCAGAGGTCAGAGGTAAGTTAATAGAATGTCCTCCGCAATGTGGCATGTGTTGTTTGTGTCAGCCCGAGGTCCTTCCTGATGAGATGGATTTTTTTAAATCCAACTATCCTAAAAGTGTAGTGAAGACCAAGCCGCCGGAATCATATACGGCATTGGCCTTGAAGAAAGGTCGAGGTTCGTGTGTATTCCTCAATGGACGAAGATGTGATGTTTACGCC